>DYIS01000008.1:23949-25172 GCA_020723545.1 Ktedonobacter racemifer | reverse complement strand
AAAGCCTACCGTACACGCTTGTCATATCGTAACCAGTCCCCTACTCTACCGGTAATCCTTGATTTACGCTCTATGCTACACGTCAGTTCCCCCGCGCAACTGGGTGACCCGCTCCACGATGCGGCCGAGTACCTCTTCGTCGCTAGGGTAGCGAGAGGGCAAGAACTTGCGCAAGCGCAGCGGCACGTTGTCCATGCGGTAGATAGTCCCTTCGGCGCTGATACCAGCCGGGGCGGTAGTAATGACCACTCTGGCAACCTTGGTGGTCTCGCTCCCGTGGGTGTCCAGCACTACCGTGGAAATCTGCGCCAGGCGCTGCGCGGCCACCCGCGGCAGCGTTGCCGCCGGGTCCGAAGCCACGATCAACGCCGCATCAGCCTCGCCGCGGGCCAGGACATCCACCGCCGTGAACTCGCCCGGGTTGAAACGGGGATACCCGCGGCTGAAATTCACACCGAAGGGATAGCCCGTCTGCCAGGAGAGTACGTTGTCAATGCCGGTCACGTTGCCATGTCCGCGCATCGGGATAACGGCAAATTTGGTGTGGGCGTAGAGATCACGCACCAGCATAAACGCGGCGGCGGTGTTCATCTGCTTGCCCCGGCTTTGGGTCAGGCCCTGACCCACAAACAGTACACCGAACCGGCACGACTTCATCCGCCCTGCCAGGTCCTGGAGTTGCGCCAGCGTGAGACCCGTGTCCGCAACGGCGCTCTCCTCCAGATCGAGACCACGGATCAGGGCGCGCAAAGCCCACAGGCACTCGAAGTCCCGGCCCGGCTTGATCTGCAGGAAGATGTCGGCGGCGCGGGCGCTGGCCGTTGGTCGCACGTCCACCAGCACCACCGTGCGGTCCTTGCGTCCGCGAGGGATGAACAAGCCCTTAGGCGTGACCGCGTAGCGTGCGAAGTGCAGCGGGTGAGACTCGGCGGGGTTTGACCCCCAGTAGATGAGCAGATCCGCCCGATTTTTCACCTCGCCCAACGTGCAGGTCGGTTCGCCGACGGCTTGCATGGCGATGCCCGATGGGCCGTGGCACACCGAGGTGCAGCAGTCGATGGTCGCCCCCAGCAGGTCTGCCAGGGCAACTGCCTGGCGTTGGGCCTCGCAATAGGTGCTGCTCAGGCCGTAGATCAGGGGATAGCGCGCCTGGGAGAGAATCTGCGCCGCGACCTCCACCGCCTGCTCCACGCCCGGCACCCGCACCGCACCGGCGCAGTCCA
>DYIS01000008.1:0-23939 GCA_020723545.1 Ktedonobacter racemifer | reverse complement strand
GGCTGGCCATCTATCAACGCCGGCGGCTGGCCGGCCTGCGCGCTGTGGCCCAGCAGCCAGGCCCGCCCCAAGGCACAGGCCTGCTTGACCCCCGTGACATGCCCGTCTTCCACCGTCACCGTCAGGTCATCGCACACGCCGCCGCAGAAAGCACAGACGACGTGGTCAATTTGCATTCTTTTTCCTTCCCGGGATCAACTGATCCGCTCCATCTCCACCTCAAACCCTTTGGAGTCGGGCATGCCAGATGCGTGGGTTTCGGCTCCGATCAGACAGCTCGACGGGGGCCCGTAGGCGATGAACGCCATGCCTTCTGGCAGTTCGGCGCGCCGGCACTTGGCGGTCGCTTCACCGTGTGGTGTCTTAATCTTCACCAGGTCTCCATCCTGCAATCCCAGGCGGGTCATGTCGCCACCGTTCATCTCCACGGTGGTGACTGCCTCCCGGTACTCAGAAGAGTCTTTGCCCTTGCTCAACCCGGTGCCCTGCTTCAGGCTGCGGCCGGCGATAAGGATCAGCTTCCCGTCAGGCATATAGCTCTCCTTTCAGCTCCTCGGCCCGGGCCACCAAGTCGGCATAGCAATTCGCGCGCGTAGGCCCACTGGCCAGGATAGTGCACACCGGACTGCCGCGGGACAGGGACTCGCCCGAAAAGGGCACGTCTCGGATCCCACGCTCCAACCAGCCCCGCGTATCCGGCGCCCGGCCATCTCTCTCAGCGTACAGGATCGCCTTGCCGTAGAAACGCGCGTTGGCCGGCCAGCCAACAAGAGCCAGGTCGAAATCCGGCAGCTCCCCCTGTATGACAGCCCGCACGTGCAGGTCGAAGATGGACAGGCCGTAAGCCCGTTCGACCAGTTCCATCGATGCCGAGTAGCGGGGGTTGACCTCCAGCGGGTAGACCTGTTCGTCGTTGAGCACGAAATCCAGCCCATTGACCCCCACCAGGCCGAACTCCCGGGTCAGGCTGCCTGCGATCTGCCGGACCTGGGCCAGCAGTGTTATCTGTCCTGCCTTTTCTTCTACGGCTAGAGGCAGGATGTTCCCGCAATAACGGAACCTCCCGCTGCCGAACTCCGGCCGGCCGATGAGTTGCTCCGTCAGCCCCAGGACCACGCACTCTCGACCATCCGCCACAAACGAGGCCGAGCAAGCTGTCCCCCGGACGTACTCCTGCAGAATGAACCCTTTTCCCGGCGGCTGGTCCTCCGGCCAGAAAGAGATGCTGTGACCGCCCCCGCTGCGGACCGGCTTGCGCAGCCAGCGGCGTGGGGCATCGCGGGGGGGACACCGGCCCTCGTAGATCGTCTCCGGCACCGGGATCCCCTGCCGCCGGAGGAAACCGAAAAAGGTGGGCCAGTGCCGCACTCGGGCGAGCACGGCGACGCTGTTGCCCAACAGCCGGGGGCGTTTCCCCTCTCCGGGGCCGGCAGCAAACCTCGCCACCACCTCGGGGTGGTTCTCCAGGTTGGAGGTGTAAACCACGGCGTCGAAGTTCAGACTTCGGCTGCTCTTATAGAGCTCGGCGGAGCCAAAGGGCAAACCAAAGTCGTGCTTGAGGGAGTAATTCTCGCACCAGCGCTTCTGGTCATAATCGCCGAAGTAATCCAGGGTGATGAAGTCGTAGCCGGACGCCCTGGCCGACTCGGCAATGGCTCTGGTGCTGACCCCGGTGATCAGGATGCGCATCCAGCGCGCTCAACCAAGGTATTTCTGTTTGATCGCTGCGCTGTCGCGGACGTAGAGGTGGTCAAAGACGGTGCCCGCCGCGCCGCGAATCTCCATCACATCTACCAGCCCAGCATATGGCCCGCCGGCCAGGCCGTCGGCGATGAGAGCAGCACCCTGAGCAGCCTCCGTGGCCACCTGGGCGAAGCCCTCCACCCGGCGCACGGGCCCGAAGGTCGAAAGCCTGCGGGTCAGCTCCTGGCGGATCTTCTCCGTGCGGCAGAGCCGGCCCGAAATCAGGATCTCCCTTGGGTTCGGCACTATCACCAACTCTGCGGCCACGCTCTTGACCACACCTTCCATGAGAGCTTCCCAAGCCATCCGGGCGCGTTCGTCTTTCTCGGCCAGGTCGGCAAAATCCTCCGGAGATAACTCCGGGCGGCCAGCCACGTAGGCCGCCCCGCCGGTGAAGAGGAGCTCTTTGTGAAAACCACCCAGCAGGTAGGCCAGCTCCCCATCCATGCTGCCCAGCGAGTAGTAGCCCGGACCACCCACCGTCCCGCCCAGGCCGTCCACCACTTTGCCCCCGGCCACGGCCATCACCGCGGTGTAGGCCCCGCCCACCTCGGCGAAGATGAAAGAGGTCTCCTGATAACTGATGCCGTAATGCCGGGCCTGGTCGTAGATGCCAAGCGCCAGGCAGCAGCAGCGGTATTGGACCCATTGGGGTCGGCCATCACCGACACCCGCACCGGGCCGAAGAAAGTGTCCAGCACGGCCTTCAGCATCGCCTCACCCACCGGCACCGACGAACCACCGATGAAGATCGCAGTATTCTAAGTGCCTCGCCGCCGCGGGTGAACATGCCGCCGTAGACCAGATTGCGCACGTCCTCCAGAGTGACCCCGCCGTAGCTGAGCACGTGGTCCACCTCAGCGTCGTAGGCGGTGATGCAATCAAAGGAACTGGCAAACCTGTCACTATCCAATTGAAGCAGGAGTTTCTTCATGACGCTCTCTCCTTTCGCATAAGCCTCAGGATGTCTTCTGCCTGGTCACTTTCTGTGCCGCTATCCCCGGTCGTCGACCTTCAATAACCATAGACATTACCGACTCAAGAGAATTATAGCACCGAAGAGGATAAACAACAATCATCCCTCCGGTTTGGTCGCGTTACGGTGATTTAGGATGATATGCATCCTCGTTATTAATGGCGGTCTGCTGAGGGCAGATCTGCGGCTTCGGCTGGCGGAGCTATGCCCTGGTGCCGCAGGCGGCCTTAGGGATGTCAAAAGAAACCTCGCCCTAGTGCCGGAAGTGTCGAACGCCAGTGAAGAGCATGGCCAGGCCGGCATCGTCAGCCGCGGCGATGACAAGAGCGTCCTTCACCGAGCCGCCGGGTTGCACGATAGCTGTGACACCGCCGCGGGCCGCGGCCTGAATGCCATCGGGCATCGGAAAAAAGGCGTCGGAGGCCAGCACACTGCCCACCGCCCGCTCGCCGGCCTTCTTCACCGCGAGTTCCACGCTGTCTATCCGGCTCATCTGTCCGGCACCCACACCCACCAGCATCTGGCCTTGAGCCAGCACGATAGCGTTGGACTTGACGTGGCGCACCGCCCTCCAGGCGAAGCGCAGGGCCGCCAGTTCCTTTTCGTTGGGCGCCCGCCTGGTCACGGCCCGCCAGCTTTCCCCAGTCTTCTCGTCCGCGGTCTGGACGAGCATCCCCCCGCTCACCCGCCGGTAGTCCAGGCCAGCTTCCAGCTTTCGGTTTCCAGTCTCCAGGAGTCTCAGGTCACGCTTCTTGGCCAAGATCGCCAGCGCCTCAGGCCCATAGCCGGGCGCCACAACGAGGTCATAGTGGTGGTGAGCGACAGCCCGGGCGGTGACCTCATCAACCGGGCGGTTGAAGCCCACGATGCCACCGAAGGCCGAGAGCGGGTCACAGTCGTAGGCCATGTGGTAAGCAGAAACGAGGTCCGCGGCCGAGGCCAAGCCGCAAGGGTTGGTGTGCTTGACGATCACGGCCGTAGGCTCAGAAAAACCGCTTGCTATCGCCCAGGCGGCGTCGGCGTCCAGGATATTGTTGAAAGACAACTGCTTGCCGTGGAGCTGCCTGGCGGCAGAGATGCCTCGGGCCTGGCCAGCCTCGGCGTAGAAGGCTGCCTCTTGCTGCGGGTTCTCGCCGTAGCGCAGGACCTGGATCCGGCAGAGTGGGAGGGTGAGCTCAGCCGGGAATGGCTCCTCCGCAGCACGGAAGTAGCCGGCGATCTGGGCATCGTAGACGGCGGTGTGGGCAAAGGCCTTCGCGGCCAGCCGCCGCCGGGCCTCCAGGCTCAGAGCGCCTAGCCTGAGTGCCTGCAGCGTAGAGGCATAGTCGGCCGGATCGACGAGCACTATCACCCAGGGGTAGTTCTTGGCCGCCGCTCGCAACAGCGTAACGCCGCCGATGTCAATCTGCTCCAGGGCTTGGGGTTCGCTCACGCCGGGGCTGGCTATTGTCCGGGCGAAGGGGTAGAGATTGCAGACCACGACGTCAATGGGGCTGATGCCGTGACTCTTCAGGTCGGCCAGGTCGCCGGGGCAGTGGCGCCGGGCCAGGATGCCGCCGTGCACCGCCGGGTGCAATGTCTTCACGCGGCCCTCCAGGATCTCCGGGAATCCCGTGAACTCTTCCACCCGGCGCACGGCCAGACCACCCTGCTCCAGCGTCTGGGCCGTGCCACCGCTGGCGATCAGCTCGATCCCTAAGGCAGCCAACCCGCGGGCAAAGTCGACCAGGCCACTCTTGTCTGATACGCTAAGCAAAGCGCGCTGAATTGGCATTTTCCCCCTCCTACCTGAAGCGATGAGCCAGCTCGGCCTCCACCGCGGCAAAGGGGATGTCACGGTAAGCCAACAAAACCAGAGTGTGGTAGAGGAGGTCAGCAAGCTCGCACACCAGCCGCTGATCACCCTGGGCCTTGGCCGCCAGGATGGTTTCCACGGCCTCTTCCCCGAGCTTCTTGAGGATCTCGTCCTCGCCCGCAGCCAAAAGACGACAGGTATACGACCCCTCCCGGGGATTGGCCTTGCGGTCGGCGATGACGGCGGCCAGATCATCCAGCACCTGGCTCATTTTCCCCTCCCTACGCCAGAACCCTCCAAGCGTCGGTAAAAACAGGTCGTCTGACCAGTATGGCAGGCCGGGCCCTGGGCCTCGACGTAGAGGAGCAAGGCATCGCCGTCGCAGTCGTAGCGGATCTCCACTACGCGCTGGGTGTGGCCAGAGGTGGCCCCCTTACGCCAAAGCTCCTGGCGGCTGCGGCTCCAATAGTGGGCCTCGCCGGTGGCCAGAGTGGCCTCCAGGGCCTGGCGGCTCATGAAGGCCAGCATGAGCACCTGGCCCGTGTGGTGATCCTGAACGATGGCTGGCACCAGCCCCTGCTCATCCCAGGAGATAGCATCCAAGATAGCATCCATGGGGGTCATCTCGTCACCTCCGCGGTGGCCGCCAGGCGGACGGGCACCCCCCGCTCTCTCAAGTAGCCCTTGACCTGGGCAATGGAAAGGTGCCCGTAGTGAAACAGGCTGGCCGCCAGGGCGGCATGGGCCTTGCCCGAGGTAAGGACGGCGTAGAAGTCCTCCAGCCGGCCGGCGCCCCCGGAGGCTATGACCGGGATGTCCACGGCCTCGGCTACGGCCCCGGTTAGCTCCAGGTCATAGCCGGCCTGGGTCCCATCCCGGTCCATGCTGGTGAGGAGAAGCTCTCCTGCGCCCCGCGCCTGAGCCTCCCGGGCCCAGCCCACTGCATCCAGCCCGGCCGGCACCCGTCCACCGTCGATGTACACCTCCCAGTTGTCCCCAACACCCCGCTTGGCGTCAATGGCGACCACAATGCACTGGCTGCCGAAGCGTCTGGCTCCGTGGGTGATCACCTGGGGATCCCGCACGGCGGCGCTGTTCATGGAGACCTTGTCGGCGCCAGCCAGCAGGAGCTCCCGCACATCCTCCACCCCACGGATGCCGCCACCCACGGTGAAGGGGATGAAGATCTCCCCCGCCACCCGCCGAACCATCTCCAGAACGATCCCTCGCCTCTGGGACGACGCCGTGATGTCTAGGAAGACCAGTTCGTCGGCTCCCTGGGCTTCGTAGGCCTGGGCCTGGGCCACCGGGTCACCGGCGTCCCGGAGCTGGAGGAAATTGACCCCTTTGACCACCCGGCCGTCCTTCACGTCCAGACAGGGGATGATGCGTTTAGCCAGCATCGTTCTCTCCTTTCGCTACAGCCATGGCCTCCCAGAGCCGCACCGCCCCGGTATACAAGGCCCGGCCAATGATGACCCCCTCTACGCCCTCAGGCTCGCGGGCTTTGAGCCGCCGCACGTCTTCCAGCGAGGCCACGCCGCCCGAGGCAATGACGCTCAGGCCCGTTTCCCGGGCCAAGAGGGCGGCCGCGGCGGCATCGACCCCGGAAAGCATACCATCCCGGGAGATATCGGTGTAGACAACCCGGGCCACGCCCAGAGCTGCCATGTGCTGGCCCGCTTCAAGGACATCCAAGGGCCTGGTCTCCTGCCAGCCGTAGATCGCCACCCGGCCGTGGCGGGCATCCAGGCTCACGACGATCCGCTCCCGGCCGAAGCGCGCTAGCACTCTGCCCATTAGTTCTGGGTTGGTTAAGGCCACCGTGCCCAAGACCACCCGGGCCGCCCCAAGGGCCAGCGCCTTCTCGATATTCTCCAAGGTTCGCAGCCCCCCGCCGAACTGGATGGGCACATTGACCGCTCGGGCTATTCTCCCCAACGTTCGCCAGTTGACTCCCAGAGCCTCCGACCAAGATCGTCGGCTGGCCGCACTCCTGGCTTGATCAAGGCCCCTGATCCCGCCAAAAGCCCCATCCAGGTCAACCACGTGCAGCCAGGTGGCATCCTCCTGGGCCCAACGGCAGGCCACAGCCACCGGGTCCTCGGCGTAGACCGTTTCTGCCTGAGGCTGACCCTGGCACAAGCGCACGCACCGCCCCTGGTGCAAGTCAATGGCTGGGTAGATAATCATTATGACTTCCCCCGGTGGCTTCGAACTTTACCGCTTTCGCCTCCACCAGATCCGCGAAGTTCCGCAAAAGCCCTAGACCCAGGGCCTGGCTCTTCTCCGGGTGGAACTGCACGCCGAAGACCTGTCCTTGACCCACCACGCTGGGGAAGTCCCGCCCGTAGTCGGTTGTGGCCAGGACGATGTCAGGGTCGGCCGGCTCCACGTAGTAGGAATGCACGAAATAGGCGTGGCCACCGTTAGGCAGGCCTGCCAGTAAGGGGCTCTTCCGGAGGATCCTTATCTGGTTCCAGCCCACGTGGGGCACCTTGAGCGGTCCCGAAAGCCGCCGGACCCGCCCACCCAGGAACCCCAGGCCCCGGTGGTGGCCCATCTCGTCGCTCTCCTCGAAAAGGAGCTGCATGCCCAGACAAATGCCCAAGAGCGGAAGATCCAAGGCCATCGCCTTTTCCAGGGCCTGGGGCCAGCCCGCGCGGCAGAGGTTGGCCATGGCGTCTCCAAAGGCCCCCACCCCCGGCAGCACCAGGCCCCGGGCCTCGGCCACCGCGGCGGTGTCAGCGCTGATCATCGCCAGGGCCCCGATCTTCTCCAAGGCCCTTTTCACGTTCTCCAGGTTGCCCATGCCGTAATCCACGATCAGTACCACGGTACTCTGTCCTTTGATTGCTTGGCGGGACTCTCACTAGATAACCCCCTTGGTGGAAGCCACGCCAGCCCGACGGGGGTCTGTTGCTGTCGCCTGTCCCAGAGCCCGCCCCAGGGCCTTGAACAGCGCCTCGGCCTTGTGGTGGTCGTTCTGACCGTAAAGGATATGAGCGTGGAGGTTAAGACGGCCGTGGGACGCCAGGGCCTCCAGGAAGTGCGGGATGAGGTCAGTGGCCATGGTTCCGAGCCGAGGGGTGGCGAAGCTGGCTTCGATCACCGCGTAGGCCCGCCCACCCAGGTCCACGGCCACCCGGGCCAGGGCATCGTCCATGGGGACGTAGGCGTGGGCCATACGGGCGATCCCCTGCCGCTGGCCTAAAACCTGGTCCAGGGCCTGGCCCATTGCGACGGCCACATCCTCCACGGTATGATGCTCGTCCACCACCAGGTCTCCGGCCGCCCGCACGGTCAGGTCGAAGCAGGCCTGGAAAGCCAGGTGCGTGAGCATGTGATCCAGGAACCCGACCCCGGTGCAGATGTCCGCCTGCCCCTGGCCATCCAGGTTCAGGGCCACGTCTACCGTGGTCTCGTTGGTCTGCCGTTTGATTGAGGCGGTGCGCATGGCTATTCTCCTCACGTTCCGGCGGCCTGGAAACGCTCCAGGGCGGCCAGGAGGGACTGGGTGTCATGGGGCTGGCCCGCGCTTATTCGGATACAATCGGCCAGCTCCAGCCTGGTGAAGTAACGCACCAAGATGCCCTGCTCCTCCAGGGCGCACTGGAGGTGTTTCACCTTTCGCCCCACCACCCGACATAGGAGGAAATTGGCCCGGCTGGGATAGGGGCGCAAGAAGTCGAAGCGGGCTAGCTCCCTGAACAGCCGTTCCCGCTCCTCTACGATGCGTTGGACCCCTGCTTTCAAGTAGGCTGCATCCGCCAGGGAGGCCAGGGCGGCAGCCTGGGCTGCCACGCTGGTGTTGAATGGTGGCTTTATCTTCCACAGATGAGCGATGATCCCCGGCGGAAAGACGCCGTAACCTAGGCGAAGCCCGGCCAGGCCCGCCCACTTGCTCAAGGTGCGCAAGACAACGAGGTTCGGATATTCAGAGACCAGGCCCACGTTGGTCTCACCTGCGAACTCGGCATAGGCTTCGTCGAGAACCACTACCACGGGCAGGGCCAAAAGGCGCCGCAGGTCGTCGCCAGGCGTCACGCTACCATCGGGGTTATTGGGCGAGGCCAGGAAGAGGAGCTTGGGCCGGACCAGGGTGTTTCCATCATCTCTCTTGAACGTCCTCTCGATCTCCTCCACATCCAGCGAGAAATCGGCCCGGCGTGGCACCTGGAGAACGCGGGCGCCCTGAATCGAGGCAGCAAAGGCGTACATGCCAAAGGATGGAGGACAGTCTAAGATGGCGTCGCCCGGCTCCAGAAAGAGGCGCGCGATCAGTTCTATCAACTCGTCAGAACCATTGCCCGCCATTATTTGATCTGCGCTCGTCCCGACATAACGCCCCAAGGCCTGCCGGAGCAATGTCTGCTGGGGATCTGGGTAGATATGGTAGCGTTCCAGGCTCGCCAGGGCCTCCCGAACCCGCGGCGATGGGCCGTAGGGGTTCTCATTGGCATCCAGTTTGACCAGGTGCTCCGGCAAGAGGCCCACGCGTGCGGAGAACCCCTCCAGCGGTTCCAGGGGATTGTATCCCTCGATCCCGGAGATCTGCGGCCGGATCAGGCTTTCCGGAAAGGTGGGAATAGACATGTTAAACCACCCTCCCTTGCCGGGCCGCGGCCGCCGCCCCATGGGCCGTCAGCCCCTCAGCCTGAGCCAGGGTCACGGCATAGGGGGCCAATCGCGCCGCACCAGCCGCCCCCAGGGAAAAAAGGCTCGTGACCTTGAGAAAGTCAGCCACCCGCAGGGGCGAGGCGAAGCGAGCCGTGGCGCCGGTGGGCATGCTGTGGCTGGGCCCCAGGATATAGTCGCCGAGGGCCTCCCCGGCGGGCTCGCCCAGGAATAACCCCCCGGCGTTCCGCACGCGGTCCACCAGGGACCAGGGCTGGGCCGTAAGCAGGCAAAGGTGCTCTGGGGCATAATCGTTGGCCAGCCCCAGGGCCTCCTCCAGATCGGCGACGATGACGATAGCTCCCCTCTTGCCCAGGGCCACCGCGATGATCGCCCGCCGCTCCAGGGCTCCCAGCCTCCGTTCGACCTCGGCTCTCACCGCGTAAGCCAGTTGTCGTGACGAGGTAGCCAGAACGACCGAGGCCAGCACGTCGTGCTCGGCCTGGGCCAACAGGTCGGCGGCCACGATGGTCGGGTTGGCGGCCTCATCGGCGATGATGAAGGTTTCCGTGGGTCCAAATAACCCATCGATCCCCACCTGGCCGTAGACCGACCGCTTGGCCAGGGTCACGAAGAGGTTGCCGGGCCCCACGATCTTGTCCACCTGGGCAATGCTCTCTGTTCCATAGGCCAAGGCGGCGATGGCCTGAGCTCCTCCGATGCGGTAAAGGCGCCGGAGCCCCAGAATGCGAGCGGCGGCCAGGACAGATCGGGCCACCTGTCCCTCCCGATCCGGTGGGGTGGTCACCAGGATCTCCCGGACACCGGCCACCTGGGCTGGGATGGCCGTCATGAGCAAAGTAGAAGGATAAGCGGCCGCGCCTCCCGGCACATAGACGCCTACCCGCTCCAAGGGCCGGACGATCTGCCCCAGGGCGCTATCTTCCTCCCAGGCGAGCCAGGAGCCTTTGGGTTCCTTCTCGTGAAAGGCCCGGATGCGCCCGGCGGCGGCGAACAAGGCCTCCCGCAACGCCATTGGTGTCTCCTGGTAGGCGGCCTCTATCTCACCCTCGCTCACGGCCAAATCCTCCAGCGCCGTGCCGTCGAGGCGCAGGGTCCACTGACGCAAGGCGATGTCGCCATGCTGACGCACGTCAGCGATGATGGTATCCACGGCCTCCTGTGGGGTGACCTGGCGTCCAAACAGGCGCCGCAGGCTGGCCGCTCCCTCCGGCGATGGGTCGACTTGGGCCAGCGAACGCTGCCGCAACAGAGCCTCCCTCCCGGCGGCCAGGCCCTCGATGATCGGTATGCTCATAGTTCATCCCTCAACCGGTATGTTTCGACGGATGGCGGCCACAAGCTGACTCACCTGGGCCAGGCGCAATTTGTGGCTGGCGCGGTTGACGATGAGGGCGGCCTGGCAGGGCATGATCTCTTGGAGCACCACCAGGCCGTTCTCGCGCAGGGTGCGGCCGGTCTCCACCACGTCTACCAACAGGTCGGCCAGGCCCACCTTCGGGGCCAGCTCGATGGAACCGTAGAGCCGTACGATCTCCACGGAGATGCCCTGACTGAGGAAGTAGTCGCGCGCCAGGCGTTGGTACTTGGTGGCGATGCGCAGGCCCGAGGCCAGGCGAAAATCGCGGCCTTTAAGCCCAGCCGGGCCAGCCACCACCAGCCGACAGTGGCCGAAACCCAGGGCCAGGGGCTCGTAGACGTCTCGACCGCTCTCCCGCACGATGTCCTGGCCGGCGATGCCCATATCCGCGGCCCCATATTCGACATAGACGGGGATGTCCTCCGCCTTGGCCAGAATGAAGCGTGTGTCACCGGTTGGCTCCTCGCCGATTAGCCGGCGGGAGCCTTCGCCCAGGGCGCACCGATAACCCAGGCCGCGAAAGAGATTTACCGAAGGCTCAAGCAAGCGCCCCTTCGGCAGGGCGATAGTCATGATTGCCAAGTCATTGCCTCCGCTAGTAGGGTTTCTCTGGTTATCGCTCGCCGGCCGCTGGGCTCCACCAGCGCCAGACGGCCATCGCCATCGCTAATAAGGGTTCCTCTTGCCCCTCGCTCCCGGGCGTAGGCGGCCAGGGCCCTCTCTTCTCGGCCCAGCACATCCATCTCTACCCGCAGCCCCTTCTCTCGGAGCTCCTGCACCAGGGCCAGGACCGGCGCACCCCAAACGCCGCCGACTACCAAGTGGGGGGGCAGAGAAAGCGGCCGTCCTGTCTCGCCCAGGGCGAAAAGGCACCGCTCCACCTCCAGGCCAAAGCCCACCGCAGGCAACGCTGTCCCAAAGCGGCTAATGAGGTCGTCGTAGCGGCCGCCGCTCAAGAGAGGGAAGCCCAGGCCGCGGGCATAACCTTTGAAGGTGATGCCGGTATAATAGTCCATCCCTGGCACTTCCCCCAGGTCCAGGATCACCCTATCGGCCACGCCGTAAACCGCCAGGAGATCGTAGACCCGGGCCAGGCGATCCAGGGCAATGTGGGCTGCCTGGTTAGGGCTCAGCCTTCGCGCCTGGGCCAGGACCTCCCGGCCGCCGCAAAGGGAGGGCAGCGCCTCTAGAGCCCGTCCGGCTTCCCCGTTCAGGCCCTCCTCTCGCAAGATCTGTCGCAGCGCCGGGAGGTTCTTGCTGTTCACTGCCTCCTGGATCCGGGCCAGGCCCACCGGGCCCAGCGGCCCCATGGCGACCAAGGCCCGGAAAAAGGCCATCTGGCCCAGGCTGACCTGAAACTCCCGCAGTCCCAAGGCCTGGAAGGCCACCACACTCATGGTGACCACCTCGGCGTCGGCCTCGGCGGTGTCTACTCCAATGAGTTCCAGCCCGGCCTGGGTGAACTCTCGCTGCTGGCCGGACTGAAGCTCCCCGTAGCGGAAAACGTTGGCGATGTAACACAGGCGTAACGGCAACGGCTCGCCGAAGAGCTTGGTACCCACCAGGCGGGCGATCTGGACGGTGATGTCCGGCCGTAGGGCCAGGGTGTGTCCTTCCCGGTCGAAGAAACGATATGTCATCCCCCGCACCTGGGAGTCCACGCCCAAGGCCAGGTTGTCATAGTACTCAATGGTAGGAGTGACTACGTTGCTATAACCCCAGCCGGCAAAGGTGGCTTCAAGCGTTCTCTCCGCCCAGACCTGGCGGGCCGCCGCTTCCCCAAAGAGGTCCTTCACGCCGTTCGGCAATCGTCCCAAGTGCGCTTTCCCAAGATCCATTCCACTCCTTTTCTGGCAAATAAAAAAGACTAGTTGATTTAACTAGTCTTTACTGGGTGAATCAGCACGAGATAAGAGGCAAGTAGCCTGAGCCGATTCACCCAGGGCTGTGGTGATGAGCAGCGGCAAAAGAAACCAGCTTGACCGGTATGTCCTGGCTCGTTAGCTTGAACTCGAACTTGATTGGCTGCCGGGCCGACCAGGCAAGAGAGAACCCTGGCCCTTTAGAAAGAGAAAGACGCAAAGCCAACATCATACCTACAACCCTGGGCGACGACGCCCCAAAATTATTAATACCTTACCACAAAGGATGACGGATGTCAATAGTTTCCGCTCCAGCGAACAGAGGATCCAAGGTCCTCAGTATTGAACGCGTCGCTCTTTACCATCAACCAGCCGACGAATGTTGGGGGTCAGAGCGATAGTGACCAGCAGGAGCTGACCCAAGCCATAGAGTAAATAAGGGGCGGGGTCCCGCTGAACCAGGAATAGGACGAGTAGAGACACCGCTGCTACTGCCGATACAGTCAACGATGCCACACTGGCGATACGCGAGGTCAATATAGCGATCAGGCCAGCGAGCCCAGCCAGGGCAAACGAGAGTGGTGAGAGAGCCAGCAACACGCCCAGGTTCGGAGCCGTGCCCGCTCCGCCGCGGAACCCAATGTAGACGGACCAATTGTGCCCGATGATCGCGGTCAATCCGGCAATGACTGCTGCCAGAGCCGAACCAGGCAAGATAAGGGCAGCGAGTCCAATCGCCACCAGGCCCTTGGCTAAATCACCGAGACCGGTCAGGAGACCGGCGCCCGGTCCGGCGGCGCGAAAGGCGTTCGTTCCGCCGGTGCGCCCACTGCCGATAGTTCGAATGTCGACGCCCTTAGTTACCCAGACAACGACCATCCCAACAGGAATGGAGCCGATCAGGTAGCCAAGAATGGCCGGGAGAACGTAATACAGGATCGACATAGTCTATGGACTCTTTAGAAACTTACTCTACTAGTCTAGAACACCTGGAGGTAGTCAAAGATACGCCAAACCTGCGAGAACGGCAAGCCTTGGCCACGCCGCTCACCTACGCTATAATCGCATTACCGCAATATTCATTATAGACCGATAGACCACTCGGAGGTGGAAGCGCTGTCCAGTGGTGTACCAGTTGCTTGAGTTGTGCATTGGACTGTTCGACAAAACGGACGAGTAGCCTGAAACGGTTGCGGTGGTTGCGTACCGGTTGTTGTCGTTTTACGTTTTTCGTTTCACGTTTTACGTTTCACGTTCCGCATCTCGGTCGCGCTGTGCAAGCTGAGTACGCGTGTGGCGAGATCCCGCGCTTCTGCAAACGATAGCCTGCGAATCAGCACCTTCGCTTCGGGGATAGCGGCTGGAGTCATGCTGAACTCGTCCAGGCCCAGGCCCAGCAAAATCGGGATCGCCTGGGGCATTCCGGCCATCTCACCACACATCCCGACCCACTTGCCCGCCGCGTGGCCCGCGTCGATGACCTGCTTGACCAACCGCAGCACCGCCGGATTGAACGGGTCGGCCAGCGGTGCGACACGATGATTGGTCCGGTCGGCGGCGAGGGTGTATTGAACGAGGTCGTTGGTTCCCAGGCTGAAGAAGTTGACCTCGGGCGCCAGCAGGTCGGCGGCGACGGCGGCTGCGGGCACCTCCACCATAATACCGGTCGCAATGCGTGTGGTGTGCGGGGTGCCTTGCGCCGTGAGCTCGGCACCTGCTTCGGTCAGGAGCGCCTTCGCTTGCCGAATCTCGTCCAGCGTAGCGATCATCGGGAACATGACCTTATATTACGTCCCTGGGCCGCGCGGAGGATCGCCCGGAGCTGGGTTTTGAAGACGTCTGGCCGCGCCAGGCAGAAGCGGATCGCCCGCCAGCCGAGGAATGGGTTCAGCTCTTCCGGCAGGTCGAGGTACAGCGCTGGTTTGTCGCCGCCGATGTCCAGGGTGCGAATGATAAGCGGACGCCCCTCCAGCGCATTCGCGATGGCCGTGTAGGCGGCCACCTGTTCGTCCTCGGAGGGTGGGTTGGACCGGTCGAGATAGAGGAACTCAGTGCGCAGCAAGCCGACCGCTTCGGCGCCGTTCGCAACTGCCAGCCGCGCGCCCGCCTCGTCCCCAATGTTGGCCGCAACTTCGACCCGGTGTCCGTCGCGTGTCACCGCCGGTTCCCCGACGCCCGCCAGGGCCGCTGCCCGCCGCTGCTCACTCGCCGCCTGCCGGACCCGGTATTCTGACAGCATATTCAGGTCTGGGTCGACCAGCAATTGGCCGGTGAAGCCGTCGAGGATCATATTCGTACCTTCCGCCAGGTCGACGACTGTCTCGCCCAGGCCAACCACGGCCGGTAAGCCCAGCCCGCGGGCCAGGATGGCGGTGTGGGACGTCGCACTCCCGGCTGCGGTCGCCAGCCCCAGTACCTGCTTCGGGTCCAGTTGAGCGGTGTCTGATGGTTTTAGATCGCTGGCCACGATAATCGACGCGCGCGTCAGGCTGGACAGGCTGGGCGGACGCCAGCCGGTCAGCAACCGGATGAGCCGGGTCCCCACGTCACGCACGTCGGCTGCGCGCGCCTGGAGGATTGGAGCATCCATGTGCTCAAAGAGAGCCGCCAGGTCCTCCACTGTCTCCTCGATCGCCGCCTCGGCGTTCAAACGCTCTTTGTCAATACGCGCCTCTACTTGATCGATCAACGCCGGGTCTTGCAGAAACATCCGCTGCGCCTCGAAGATTCGCGCCTGGTCGGCGCCCAGTTTGACCTCGGCCTCGCCCTGGACCTCCACGAGCTCGGCGCGTGCCTGTGCGACCGCCGCGCGAAATCGCGTCCGCTCGGCCGCCAGGTCCTCCACTTTGCGTCGACCCACTGCTGGCGATTCCGGACGAAACACAAACGCCGGACCGATAGCGATGCCCGGTGAGGCAGCGATGCCGCTGAGAATGGGTGAGGGGCCGGGAGGAGACGGGGGTAGACGGAGAGGGGGAGGGGGGGAGACAGAGAGAGGGGGAGCGAACGTCGGGGATGGTGCGGCCTCTGGCTCGCCGAAGTTGCTTTCGACCAGGTCGGCCAGGGCGGCGATGGCTTCGGCGGCATCAGGACCGTCGGCTAAGACTGCGATCTGATCGCCCTGGGAAACCTGCAAGGTCATCAGGCCAACTGAGCTCTTGGCGCTGGCTGGGCCGCGATTCCGCGTCAGGTTGCGAACACGTACGTCGGACTGAAAACGCGCCGCCATCTGGACGAAGAGGGCAGCCGGTCGCGCGTGCAGCCCGGCGGCATTGCGCACGGTCAGCGTGGCCGCGGCTGCGGGCTTCTCGAGCTCGGTGAGTGTGGTTGCCAGTGCGGGGACAGTGATCTCGCCAAGCTGCTCCGCTTTGGGCTGCCGGCCGGCCTCAGCCTCAGCCGCGACTTGGTCCAGGGTCGCGCCCACCGCCGCCTGCACCGCGGCGGCCACGGCACCCTCCACGAACGGTGCCCCACTGAGCCGGACCCGCGCCTGCTGCTCGGGTAGCAGAAAGTCGCGGGCCATTTCGGCGCTCAGGATGGCGCTACCCAGGTCCATTAACACCAGCACGCCGTCAGCGCCGTACACCGACTCGATAGCCTGCTGGACTTTTGCGGCATCCGTGCCAAATGGATTGGCGGGATCGTCTATACCCCCGGCGACAGCGATCGGCACCTTGCCCTGGGCCACCTGCTCCGCAAGCGCCTTGACCGCCGCCGCCAGTTCCGCACTGTGAGAAACCAAGACAATGCCGACCATGAGTTCTCCAACGCTGAATGTTGAACGCTAACCGGCGATCGCCGCCACCAGCTCGCGACAGAAGTCAGGGATATCCTCGACCACGCGGCCCCACACCAGGTTGCCGTCGCGGAACGCCGGCGCGTCCACCCACTCGGCGCCGCCGTTGATCAGGTCATCCTTGATTCCTAGCGAGCCGGTGGCCCGATGACCCCGGACGATACCGGCCGAAATGCCCACCAGTCCGGCGTGGCAGATCAGTCCTACAATCTTGCCTTGCTGGTGAACGCCCCGTACCAGGTTGGTGATTGAAGGATAGCTGGTTGCTAAGACAGGTCATACTCCTCGACTGCCAGCCGCGAGACTACGTTGGTGAACAACAGCAGCCGCTCCGGCCGACCCCGGAACTCCGCCCAATGGAGCCGGCCCTGGATCAGCCCGCACAGCGTATCAGCCAACACCTGATTGACCGGCGTCGCCACGCCCAACTCGCGGCCGTGGCGCACCACTGCCCCGTTCAAGAACTCCACTTCCGTGCGTTCGCGCCCTTGTGCCAGGTCCGCATACAGCGACGGCAGCTTGCCGCCGCGACCGCCGGCGATGATCCGGCGCATGAACGGTTGGAGCACCCTTGGCGGCAGGCGCAGCAATATCGGTGCCAGGCCCGGCAGCGGATACCCCGGTAGCCCCACCGGCCTCACTCCCATCGCCCGCATCACCGCCACCGCCTCGCGGAAAGCGCCCAGCTCAACCCGGAACAGGCGTGGGTCGGCAAAGACATCTGCCGGCGGCAGGTCGAGAATAGCCGAGGTGGCGTTGCCCACCAGGTTGGTGAGCAGCTTGGACCATTTCAGCGCGCGGTAATCGGCGTACACGCGCACCTGGAAGCCAGCGCCACGCAGGGCGTCAGCGAGCGTGTCGATGGACTGCTCGGGCCGTATGGCCGCCAGGCCCAGGCCGCGCCGGCGGTGACTGACCTCGACGAGGCCCGGTGCGCGCATCTCCGCCGGCGTGGTGATGCTTCCAGCGATCACTGGCACCGAAGGTAGGATCGCCTTGACGCATTCCTCGCTGCCAACGCCGTTTTGTAGCGTCAGCACGGGCGGCGGCTCTGGCGTCGCCTGGCCTAACTCGGTCGCCGATTCGGCCACGCCGTAAGCTTTCATGGCGAAGATCGCCAGGTCGAAGGCTGGGCTATCGGCAAAGGCTGCCCCCACCGATGGGACGGCCTCGACGTCGCGGATCGTCAGTTGGGCGCCGTTCTCGATCAGGCGCAGCCCATCCCGGTGGATGGCCTCGACCGCCGTCGGCCGCGCCACCAGGGTAACCGCGTGCCGTTCCAGTGCCAGCTTCGCGCCGACCAGCGACCCAATTGCCCCTGCTCCGACGATGAGAATGCGCATAATTCCCTATCAGCGGTCAGTAAAGGGGCGCAGTTAACTGCGCCCCGACCGATTGCTGAACGTTCCCATATATCAGCGGGTCACGACCACGAGCGTCAGGACCAGCCCGTACACGAACAGCCCAACGCCGAGCGTCGTCAGGATGACGTTGATCGACCGTTCCTGCGCCTTTGACGGCGCCAGGTCGAGCAGGATGGCGCGGACGCCGGCGAAGACATGGAACAGCACCGATCCGGCAAACGCCGTCTCCAGCACGAAAATGACCGGATTCCTGAGGTGCGCGACCACCCCGCCGTAATCCAGCACGCCGCCCGGCGCTACGAAGTGCTGGGCGATGATATGCAGCGACAGGAGGACAACCAATAGCACACCTGACGCCGCCTGAAGGATCCAGGCCCAGGCTGGGTAGCCGCCCCAGCGGGTCACACGTGTGATTGTTGCCATAGAATAAGCCCCCGGTACGCAGTACGCCGCACGCAATTGCGTTTTGGGTACTGGTATTGTGAATTAGCCTCTAAACAACCCGAAGGCGGTGAAGACCGCCACGACCGTGCCAAACGCCATCAGGCCCCAGAAGATACGCTTCTGCTGCGCTACCCCGATGTCCAGGGCCAGGATCACCAGTCGGATGCCGTTCAGGCCGTGATACAGGAGCACGAGCACCAACGCCACGTCGAAGATGAGGAAAGGCGGCATCCGGAAGAGGTCCATGAGCTGGTTCCAGGCCGTCTCGCCGAGATACAGAACGCTGATATTCACGAAGTGGACCAGGAGGTAGATCATCAGCAAGACGCCGGTGATCCGGTTCAGGGCGAAGGCCCACATTCCCAGGCCCCGTCGGCGAGCATCGAACCACCTGACACTGTCCCCCCACCTGAGAGCAGTATTATGTTGCCCGTTGCCGGTCACGCTAACCTCCTCGCTGGCGGGCCAGGATGCCCCGCCCAAACAGGCTCTTGATCCGTTCCAGGATCAACCGCCGACGGAGAGCCATGATCGCCCCGGCTGGATCGCCGTTGCTGGGGCAAACCTCGCCACACTCGAAGGCGGTGTGGCAGCGCCAGACGCTATTCTCGTCGTCGGCGAGTTGCCAGATCGAACGCACGTCGACGCCGCGTGGCTCGGCGATGGTGCGCTGAGCCGCCGCCAGCGCCGCCGGGCCCAGATACTGATTGCTGGTCAGCATGACCGGGCAGGCTGAAACGCACATGCCACACTCGATGCAATTCTCAAAGCAATTGAAATTCTCCGGCTTGCCGAGCGGCTCTGCGCTGCGGATGATGGGCATGCCGACCTCGTGCATTCGGTGGAACATCGGGCTGACATCGACCACCAGGTCGCTGACGATCGGGAAGTTGCGCAGCGGCTCGACCACCAGCGTTCCACCGTCACTGGTCACGTCCTGGATGTAGGTGACGCACGACAGCTTCTCCACTCCGTTCACGCGCATAGCGCACGACCCACATGAGGCGTGATGGCAGGCGTGACGGAACGTCAGGGTCCGATCCTGGAAGGCCCAGATACGCTCGATGCCGTCCAGGACCGTCTCATCGGGTTTGATCTCGACTGTGAACGGATCGAAGTGAGCGGGCACCTCGCCCCGGCTGGAACGAAACACCCGGAATTGGACTTGCCAGGCCATAATCGGTCCCCTATATGTAGTATTCGCGGTATGAAACCAGGACGGTGTCGCGGGTCCGGCAAGGCGCGTCGAGGCCCAACTTGCGGCAGACGACGTCGGCCGTCTTTTCGGCCATCGCCCGCGCCGTGGTGGCCTTGCCGCCAGTGATAGTCACGAAGCCTTCGACGCCATCGCGCTTGGCGTGATCGAAGCACTCGAAGGTGCGGCTGAGCTCGCGCCCGTCGGCCTGGCCGGCGCTGGCGATCAGCGGCCGGGCCACGGCGAACACCCCGCGCATCCGCGCCTGGCGAATGCCGGGCACCAGCTCGGCGCCCTTCTCGAGCATCATCTGGATGTGATCCTCAGGCACCGGGATGTAGTCGGCGTGGTCCACCGGCCACGAGGTGGTGCCGATGATCGACGTCTGGCGCTGAGGGACGATGATGTCGCCGTCGGCCGCCTTGTTGAGCCGGTTGACCACCAAGTTGACCACTCGCTGGTTCATTGACACCATGACGCCGGGCGTGGGCTGGATCGGCACGGAGGCGCCGGCCATGGCCGCGATATCACCGGCCCAGGGCCCGGTGGCGCTGATCACGATGTCGCCCTCGATGTCGTAAACCCGGCCGCTGGTCCGGTCCTGCACGTGCACGCCCTTGATCGCGCCCTGCCCGGTGCTGAGCAGGTCCAGCACCTCGATGTACGGGTGAATTTCGGCTCCGTTCTTTTTAGCGGTGGCCAGAAAGCTCAGACAGAAGCGCAGCGCCTCGAAGACGCCGTCTGGCACGCGAATGGCTGCCTTGAGGTTCGGATTCAGGTTCGGTTCAATCGCCAGGGCTTGTTGGGGGGTCAATTCCTCCCAGGGGATGTGACAGGCCTCGCAGCCGGCGATGAATTTATCCTTATAATCCATGTCGCTATCAGTAATGGCAATGAACAGCCCGTCGTTCAGTTCGAGCCCGTCGGGCATGATCTTTCGTAGCATGATGTTCTCTTCGATGCACTCGATGCCGGCTTCCTGGTCTTTGACACAATAGCGCCCACCGCTGTGCAACAAACAGTGACAGCGCCCGGTGGTGCCAGAAGCAATCTCGCCGCGCTCGACCAGGATGACCTTGAGGCCACGCAGGGCCAGGTCGTGGGCAGTGGCGGCGCCAGTCGAGCCGCCACCGATCACGATCGCTACTGGTTTGGTCATGACAACTCTCCTGGTTCTCAAGAACCAACTAGCATCACGCCGCCGCAACCGTAGGGGCGTAGCATGCTACGCCCCTACTCGGTCTCAATTCTAGCCTACTCTTGGCTGTCGGTCAAGACATAACACAACAAGGGAACTGAGGGGCGGACTGAGGGCCAGAGACCAGCCCATCAGTACCCGCGCTCCCTCAGTTCCCCTGTGCTTGGCCAGGAACAACTAGTGATCAGGAGCCTATCGATCACCGGCCACCAATCACTAGGAGCCCTTCTCCACCCAGTGCAAGGTGCGCTGCACGGCTTTCTTCCAGCCGCGATAACCCTCCTCGCGCCTATCCTCGCTCCACTGCGGCTCGAAGACACGGTCCACACCCCAGTTGACCCGCAGGTCTTCCAGGTCCTTCCAGAAGCCCGTGGCCAGGCCGGCCATGTAGGAGGCCCCCAGCGCCGTGGTCTCCTCCACCGTGGGTCGCACCACCGGCACGCCCAGGATGTCCGCCTGGAGCTGCATCAGGAAGTTGTTCTTGACCGCGCCGCCGTCCACCTTGAGCGAGGTCAGGGTGATGCCAGAGTCCGCCTTCATGGCGTCCAGCACCTCGCGGGTCTGGTAGCAGATGCACTCCAGGGTGGCGCGCACGATGTGGCGCCGGTCGATATACCGGGTTAGACCGACGATGACACCTCGGGCGTACATGTCCCAGTAGGGGGCGAAGAGGCCCGAGAAAGCCGGCACGAAGTAGCACCCGCCGGCATCCTCGACCGACTTGGCGATCTCCTCGGTGTCGGCTGCGTTCTTGATGAGCCCCAGGTTGTCTCGTAGCCACTGGATGGCCGCGCCAGTGATGGCGATGGAGCCCTCCAGGGCGTAAGTGCATTTGCCTTCTTCCACACCGTAGGCCCCGGTGGTCAGCAGGCCGCTCTTGGACGGGATGATTTCCCTGCCGGTGTTGAGCAGCATGAAGCAGCCGGTGCCATAGGTGTTCTTGGCCTCGCCCACGCTGTAGCAAGTCTGACCCACCAGGGCGCCCTGCTGGTCACCCAGGTCACCGCACACCGGTACCTCGCCAGCTAGTGGCCCTTCCTTGGGGGTGTAGCCCCAGATCTTCGTGTCGCTGGACGGCCGGATGGCGGGCAAGCAGGCCCGTGGAATGCCCAGGTACTTGAGGATGTCGTCGTCCCAGTCCAGCGTCTTGAGGTTCATCAACATGGTCCGGGACCCGTTGGTGTAGTCCGTGACGTGGGCACCGCCCTTAGGGCCGCCGGTCAGCCACCAGATGACAAAGGTGTCAATGTTGCCGAAGATGACCTCGCCCTTCTCGGCCCGGGCCCGGACCCCTGGCACATTGTCCAGGATCCACTTGAGCTTGGGGCCGGAGAAGTAGGTGGCGCTGACCAGGCCCGTCTTCTCCTTGACCGCCGGCTCGAAGCCGTCGTCGATGATCTTCTGGCAGATCTCCCGGGTGCGGGTATCCTGCCAGACGATGGCATTGTAGACCGGCTCGCCCGTCTTCTTGTCCCAGACGATGGTGGTCTCGCGCTGGTTGGTGACGCCAATGCCGGCGATTTCCTCCGGCTTGATGTTCTTGGCGGCCATTGAGGCCTTCGTCACCTTTTGGGTCTTGTCCCAGATCTCCATCGGGTCGTGCTCGACCCAGCCCGGCTTCGGGTACTTCTGCTCGTGCTCCTCGTAGACGGAGGAGACCACCTTGCCGTCGTGGCTGAAGACCATGAACCGGGTCCCGGTGGTGCCCTGGTCTACTGCGGCTGCGTACTTCTTCTGTGCCATGAAAGTGCTTCCTCCTTCGTTCAGAATGCTCAAGCACGAAATGGTTCAACCTGCTGCCTTATCTCCCGGCCATCACCTCCTCGTTAAAGTGGATACCGCCATAGTGTGGATACCACCATGCTGGAAGAGGCGAATTCCTCCATCCTCAACGGAGGGGCCTCAACGGAGCGGAACACCCTCTGCCCCCTGGTGAAGGCTCCTCTACCCCGTTGCACGATGACCAGACGCGAGGGTCTCCATCAAGGCCTTCAGGATCATATAGGCGCGAATTGCCTCATCAAAAATCTTACCGTAGGTGGTATCGTTGCCTCACATGAAATCTTACTTTGGGGGCATCGTTGCCTCACGAAAAAATGTTACTATCCTGTGGACGAGTTTCCACAACAGGAGGGTAACAGAGGATGACAAAAGTGGGCAAACGAGAACTGGCAGACGCTATACGCAAGCGCTATTGGCGTGCCAGTAAGAAGCAGAAGAGCCGGATCCTGGACGAGTTCGTCGCCACCACCGGCTATCACCGGAAGTACGCCCTATGGTTACTGGGCAACCATTCTCCTCAGCGCGCCCCGGTGCGTCGACGACGGAGACAGCGCATCTACACAGCCGATGTGTCCCAGGCTCTCACCCGCATCTGGGACATCTGCGACCGTATCGCGTCCCGCCGACTCCACCCGTTTCTCCCAGAAATGCTCCAGGTCTTGGAGCGCCTTCTGCGACCAGCGCGAAGAGGACAACCTAAGCGTGGCCGCAGTACGACCAAGCCGGGCACGCTCCTCAAGCGGTCCATCCCCATCCGCACCTTCGCCGATTGGGACGATGCCAAGCCGGGCTTCCTGGAGATCGACCTGGTGGCTCACTGCGCGGAGAGTACGGAGGGCGAGTATCTGGCCACGCTGGATACCGTGGACGTGGTCACCGGCTGGTCTGAGTGCATCGTGCCCGCCAATCGAGGCCAGCAGGCGGTGCGGGCCGCTCTCCTGGAGATCCGCGAGCGTCTGCCCGTGCCACTGTTGGGCATTGACTCGGACAACGACGGCGCCTTCATCAACGACCATCTCTTGCGCTACTGTCAGGAGGAGAGGAGAGTAACCGGCGCTCCCGGCCCTACAAGAAGAACGATCAGGCCCACGTGGAGCAGAAGAACTGGCCGGTGGTACGGCGTGTGGTGGGATATGACCACTACGAAGGCGCGGCAGGTCGGGCGGCGCTCAACGCCCTCTACCGTGACCTGCGCCTCTACGTGAACTTCTTCCAGCCGAGCGTGAAACTCAAAGCCAAGGCGCGAGTTGACGGGAAGGTGAAGAAGGTGTACGATGAGGCCCAGACACCCTACCAACGTATCTTGGCGTCGCCCTTCGTCAGCGAGACCGTCAAGCAAACGCTCACGAAACAGTACCTGACGCTCAACCCAGTGACCCTACGCGCCAAGATTGTCCAGCAGCTCCAGCACCTCTGGGACGTCCATGCATTGCGATACTCAGATGCAGGAAGAACGCACGACGGTAAGATCCTTGCATGAGGCGACGAATGCCGATGGTAAGAATCTTATATGCGGCCACGAATGCCCTATGGTAAGATTTTTACGTGAGGCAACATGGCCATTAGTCTCCAGATAATGGCTCTCGATGACTTCATGTAAGTGTTCGGCCATCAGCGGTCAGCTTTCAGCAGTGAACGGTCGGCGGTCAATGTATCATGGAACAAGCTGCTTGTCAATCGGCATCGGGCTGGTTGCAGATTCATTTGCCTACGATGGTTATCCATGCTAAAATAACGAACACTATCTTTGCACTTTACCAACTTAAATTAGCGGGCATGGCCCTTT
>DYIS01000312.1 GCA_020723545.1 Ktedonobacter racemifer | reverse complement strand
GTACCATACCAGCTCTACGCATTGGGCTATAGAATACGTCAAATTCATTTTCAAGGGAGCGTAGCGGTCAGTACGGCGTGGGTTGCGGTCCGGCACCAGCCGACCTTGCTGACGCCGGACATCAGGTAATGGGGCTTGCTCATTGGACTTACGGCCAGAACAGGTTCTGGCATCCATCCCATAGAATCGGCAGCGAGGGCAGTAACGGACGCGAGAACTTGTTCTCGCATTCTCAATGTCGGTTTCAGATCTATCGGTTCAAACAACAGCCAGCTCTGTGGAGCAAATTCGTACGGCTGACCCCTATATCCGTAGTTTACGAGCTGTGGTATAATAGGGGCGTGGCCAATTCTTTACCAGTAAAGAAGCATCACGAGGATGTTGCCTCGGCCAGTAACGTGGAGGTGCGAGATACGAGATGAAACCTGATGCAGAAAGAGAGAAGCAGAGCGTTGCCACCTCAGCCCCCACCAGGGACCGGCCCAACCGCTTGCCCCTGATCGTGGGTGGCGTTTGTTTCGGCGTAGCCGCCATCCTTTCCATAGTCGGCCTGGTCTTTAATCCCACCGGCACCACCCCTTTCAGTTGGCGGTCCTTGTTCCTGGCCATGGTGATCGGCGGAGGGTCCTGGGGACTCATCGGCTGGGCCATCACCAGCGCCGTGGTGGAGGTGGAAAAGGACGTGAGTGAAAGTGAAGAAAAGGGCAGTTAGCGCTTAGCCCTGATATTAAGGAAAAGGCCCTTGTCGGTTTGCCCGGCAGGGGCCTTTGTCACTCATGTCGCGGACCGGGAGCGGCAGGCACGATACCAGTTTCTTCACTGGTAGAGAGCGTTCGAGTCCGGGCACAGTGGCGACCAAAAGGGCCCAGACTACGCCTCCCGCCGCTTTACCAGCGAGGTCGGCCCGAGCCTTAGGCTAGACCGACAGCACCACCAGCTTCTTGGCCAAGACCAGGGCCAGGCCCCCCGCGCCACCCAGGATGCCCAGGGGCAGCGGGATGGGACAACAGGGCAAGGCCGGCTTGCCGCCAGGGATGGGCAGCAACCCCTTAGTGGGAGTGGCCGCCGCCGGCGGGGCCGTAGGAGCCTTGGGGCCAACGGCCGGCGTGGCTGTGGGCGCAGCGGGAGGGAGGATGCCCCCCGCCTGCCATTGGAAGGTTATTTCTTGGCTGGCCGCCGCCACGTCCAGGGGCCAGGTCACGCGGTTTTCCTTCTCGTTAAGCTCCCCCGGGGGATCGTACTTCAGGATCTTGCCAGCCACCGCAATAGAATAGGTGAACTCGATGTTCATGGCCTTGAGCATGGCCGCCGCCTGGGGGTCCATGGTGGGCGCCGGACCGGTGGCCTTGGGTTTTGGCGTGCCGGAGAGCTCCTGACCGACGTTTTGGGTGAAGACCTTGATCCTCATGGTATAGGTGTTGCCGCTCTTCTCCACCTTGATCTCGTCCATGCCCTGGAAGGGCTCGTTCTTGCTCAGGGCGACGAGCTCGTCCAGGTTCTTGAACGGGACAGTCATCTTGACGCCGGTGCGCTTCCGCACCGGGTCCGTGTACGGCTCCACCGTGGCACCGGGGATGCCCTTGGCCTGGTCTCGAAGCTCTTTGAAGGGATCCTCTGCATGCGGTGTTTTCACGCCCGGCTGTGGGGTCCCAGGGGTCAGTGTCTGGGTCATCTGCAGCACGCTATCGTCGATGGCGACGCTGAGGGACTTGCTCCCGCTGCCATCGGCCTTGATGCTGGTGTCTACCTTCAAGGTGATGCACCCGGCCAGGGCCAGGGACATAATGAGGAGAGTTGCCAGAAGTAGTTTCCTTGCCATTTGCTTTGTTCTCCTTTCGCGCCGTCCGGGCTATTTCTTTACTGGTAAAGAGCCATGGCCTACGGGGCATTTTATGCCAGGGCACCCAGCCCGTCAATAGGATTCCGGGCAACGGTGAGAAGATTTACAGATATTTTACAATTCAAAGGGGTCAGGCAGCCCGGGGCGTGCGTCTGGCGGAGCTTCACTAGTCCAGATAGTCCTTCAGCTTCTTGCTCCGGCTGGGGTGACGAAGCTTACGCAAGGCCTTGGCCTCGATCTGCCGGATGCGCTCCCGGGTTACGCCGAACTCTCTCCCCACCTCTTCCAGGGTCCGGCTCCGGCCATCGTCCAGACCGAAACGCAGGATCAACACTTTGCGCTCCCGCTGGGTCAGACTGCCCAAAACGTCCTCCACCTGCTCCTTGAGCAATTGGTGCGAGGCCGCGTCGGCCGGCGCCAGAGCACCCTTGTCCTCAATGAAGTCGCCCAGGTGGCTGTCCTCCTCCTCGCCGATGGGCGTCTCCAGCGACACCGGTTCCTGGGAGACCTTGATGATCTCCCTTACCCTCGCGGTCGCCCGATCCAGTTCGGCCTTCAGCTCGGGGTCAGCCAGGGCTGCGTCTGGGGTGGGGATGCGGTCGCGAACCTCCTTGGGGAGGATCTCCATCTCCAGGGCTATCTCCTCCGCCATGGGCTCCCGGCCCAGGTCCTGCAACAGCCGCCGGGAGACCCGGATCAGCCGGTTGATCGTCTCCACCATGTGCACGGGAATGCGAATGGTGCGGGCCTGGTCGGCGATGGCCCGGGTGATGGCCTGGCGGATCCACCAGGTGGCATAGGTTGAGAATTTGAAGCCTTTGCGATACTCGAATTTCTCTACCGCCCGGATCAAACCGATGTTCCCCTCCTGGATCAGGTCCAGGAGCGACATCCCTCGGCCGATGTACTTCTTGGCCACGCTGACCACCAGGCGGAGGTTGGCCTCGGTTAGATGCCGCCGTGCCCGGTTGGAGTCGTGCTGGATTTGCTGGAGACGAGCGTCTAAGAGATTGGACTGACCCACCGTAACCTCGTACAGCTTCGCCGGAGTCGGCAATTGGCGGTTTTTCTGGTACAGGGACTCCAACGTATCCAGCATTTCGTCGGGGATGATGCGTGCGTCCACCGATATCTCGATCTGCCTGCGTTCCAGCTTGGGCAGGGACCAATTCAGCTCAGCGGCCACTTCGGCGACGATGGCAGTGTCTATCCCGAAGTGTGTGCGCATCTGACGGATCATCTCGGCGGGCTGGTCTGCCGGCAGGCCCAGCTTGACACAGAGCCTCTCGATCACCGGCCAGTCCCGGCGCAGGGCGTCGTAGATCTCTCGCACCAGC
>DYIS01000311.1:2884-3182 GCA_020723545.1 Ktedonobacter racemifer | reverse complement strand
AAGCCTGCAACGTCCCGGCATCTCGTAGGTCCGCCACTTTATGGAGTCTAACCTGGACCCTTGCCAGCACCATGGACCGGAGGGCACCCCGGTGATGCGCCGCACGTTCCATCTCGGCTTGACAAACCGCCTCGGATTCACCCAGGTAGATCGCCCCAAACTCCCCCGGCGGGTTGTACCTGCCCCCGTACTGAAGGCTTCCCTCTGTGCTGAAAATGTGCTCCCGATGGGCGGCACTGACCAGGCGCACGAATTGCCCCTGTACTGGCACCATAGTGATACTGGGCGGCTTTTGCTC
>DYIS01000311.1:0-2874 GCA_020723545.1 Ktedonobacter racemifer | reverse complement strand
TAGGGATCACGTCGGCGTTCTCCGCGGTGGGGTTTTCAGATGATCGGTTGCGCTGGCCATCTCAGCCAAAGACCGCCACGCCGGGAAGGGAGGCCAGGCTAGGTCGGGATACCCCACTCCATGCGTCCCAGAAGATTCATTACCTCTACATAACCTTCTGAGGTGCGGCTGGCTTCCAGAGGCACCTGGTCACCCAGGGCTTCGTTCGGGGTGGTAAGCCAAAGGCCAACGCCCTCCGGTGACAGGACTTCGCTGGCCCTGTTGATCAACCTATCCAGGTCCTGGAGGTACTGCCTGGTTGGGCCCCGGGGACTGGTCTTCCCGGTCTCCCACCGGGAGATGGTTCTTAAGGACAGTCCCAGGGCGGCGGCGAATCTACCTTGAGATATTCCAACTGCTTTGCGTAGTCTTTTGGCCTCGCTGGCATCGAAAGGGCCTGGCCTGACCCCTGGTCCAGGTGCCAGTCGCCTGCCCGGAGATGCGGCAGTTCTCTCGTTCATAGCTGATGCGCACCTTTTAACCTGTAAGAGACGAGTATCTGGTTTCAATCATTATAATGCAGGAGTCAATTGCTGCTTGCGCTGCCAATGGTTGGAGGCCTGAGCGGTCCAGTCACTACTCCCACTCAATAGTCCCCGGTGGTTTGGAGGTGATGTCGTAGACCACCCGGTTGATGCCCGACACCTCGTTGACGATGCGATTGGAGATAGCCGCCAGGACCTCCCGGGGCAGGTCGGCCCAGTCGGCGGTCATGCCGTCCTCGCTGGTGACCGCGCGCACGGCTATGGTGTGGGCATAGGTTCGGCCATCGCCCATCACCCCCACGCTCTGCACCGGCAAGAGCACGGCAAACGCCTGCCACACCTCCCGTTCCAGGCCCGCCTTCTGCACCTCTTCACGGACGATGGCATCGGCAGCCCGCAGGGTCTCCAGTTTCCCCGGCGTCACCTCCCCCAGAACCCGCACCGCCAGGCCCGGTCCCGGGAAGGGCTGGCGGTACACCAGGTCTTCCGGCAGGCCCAATTCCTTTCCCACGGCTCGCACCTCGTCCTTGAAGAGGTAGCGCAGGGGTTCGATCAACGTGAAGGGAAGGTCCGCGGGCAGGCCTCCCACGTTGTGATGGGCCTTGATACGGGCGGCGGAGCGGCGTTCCGGGGCGGTGCTCTCAATGACGTCGGGGTACAGGGTGCCCTGGGCCAGAAACTCGACGTGCCCTAATTTGTCGGCCTCCTCTTTGAACACGCGGATGAACTCGTCACCCACGGCCAGGCGCTTGGCCTCGGGATCGGTGATCCCGTTGAGCCGTTGCAAGAAGCGACCTGAGGCCTCGGCGTGCACCAGGTTGACGCGGAAATTGTCCCGAAAGGCCTTCACTATGGCTTGCGCCTCGCCTCCACGCAGGAGGCCGTTGTCCACAAAGATGCAGGTGAGTTGGTCGCCCACGGCCCGGTGTAGCAGAAGGGCTACCACTGAGGAGTCCACCCCGCCGGAAAGGGCGCATATCACCTTGCCTTGCCCTACCTGCTGGCGAATGCGCTGGACGCTCTCTTGAATGAAGGAGCCGGCCGTCCAGGTCCCCCGGCAGCCGCAGACGTCGTACGCGAAATTGCGCAGCACGTATTTGCCGTATGGCGTGTGGGCCACCTCGGGATGGAACTGGATTCCGTAGAGGTCTCCTCGGGCCATGGCCGCCACCGGGGTGTTCTCGGTCTTGGCCAGGACCACAAAGCCCGCCGGCAGCCTGGTGACCTGGTCGCCGTGGCTCATCCAGACCGGCATCAGAAACGGCAGCCCCTGAAATAGCGGGCTGGAGGGGTCTTTGATCTCCGCCAGGGCCAAACCGTATTCTCGTTTGCCCGACGGCATCACCTGGCCCCCGAGCTGTTGGGCCATGAGTTGCATCCCATAGCAGATGCCCAGTACCGGGAGGCGGCACCGGAAGACGTATTCTGGCACCTGGGGCGCCCCGGGCTCGTAGGCAGAAGCCGGGCCCCCGGAGAGGATGATACCCTTGGGCGAGAGGCGCTGGAACTCTTCCTGGGGGGAGTCGTACGGCAACAGCTCGCAATAGACGTGCCATTCCCGCACTCGGCGCACGATGAGCTGGGAGTACTGGGAGCCAAAGTCCAGCACAACTATTGCCTCGGTGGGCATGGCGGCTCTTCCTCAGTGGGCAAAGACTATCTGGTGGTCGTCCATCCGTTCGATGACCACCAGGGACTCGATGGGGACGTTCAGAGGTGACAGGTGCTGGCGCCCGCCCTCAAAGCTCTTCTCGATGACGGCGCCGATGCCTACCAGGGAGGCGCCACTTTCCTGAACCAGCCGGGCCAGGGCGGCAATGGTCTGGCCGGTGGCCAGGAAATCGTCCACGATGAGCACCCGGTCTCCAGGGCCCAGGTACTCCGGGGAGATGATGATGGGCACCAGGCCGCCTTTGGTGTGAGATGGGGCGGTGGTCTCGTACACCTGAGACGGCATGGTGATGGGCTTGGCCTTGCGCGCGAAGACCAGGGGCACCTGCATAGCCAGGGCGGTGAGCACGGCCGGCGCGATGCCGGATATCTCCACGGTGAGTACTTTGTTGGCACCGGTATGGGTAAAGCGGCGTGCCAGCTCCTGGCCAGCCAGGGTCATGAGGTGCAGGTCCACCTGATGGGTGAGAAAGCCATCGACCTTAATGATCCCATTGCCCAGGTTACGGCCTTGTTCCCGGATCCGGTCCTTGAGCTCTTGCATCTATCGCCCTCCACGAACCATCCTATTAGCTCAGGATTATATCATTAAGGGGCTGCGGTTGGCAACGCTACGGAACGATAGACACAAAATTTAAGCTTCGCTTTTTAGTAGCAGAGGTTAAGAAAACCCGGGCCA
>DYIS01000310.1:996-3203 GCA_020723545.1 Ktedonobacter racemifer | reverse complement strand
TGCAAATTCTGTCGAGCCTCCCAGGGGCAAAAGGCTCCCACCGGAAAGCGCCGCCATCTCGATCTTCCCCGAAGGCACCACACTGGTGGCCATATCCAAGACGAAGGGCCACTCCCGGCCGGCGGGCACAGCGATGCTGATGGGATTAGTGCCGATGATGGGCTCCCGGCCGTAAGTGGGGACCACCAGGGGCCGAGCATTGGTGAAGGAGAGGCCGATCATGTCGTGTCTTAAGGCCAACATGGCATAGTAACCGGCGATGCCATAGTGGTTGCTATTGCGCACTGCCACAAAGGCCGCCCCGGCCTCCTCGGCCTTCTCTATGCACAGCGCCATCGCCCGCGAGCCCACCACCTGGCCCAATCCATTTCCGCCGTCCAGGAGCAGGGTTGCCGTCCGGTCCCGTACCAGCCTGACCTCTGCCACAGGCTGGATCAGCCCTTTTTTAAGGCGGCCCACGTAACGGCCCAGGCGCTGGACGCCGTGAGATTCGATGCCCCGCAGGTCCGCCGCCACCAGCACCTCAGCCGTGACTTGGGCATCGGCCCAGGGAACACCCAGCCGCCCGAAAACCTGGGCCACGAAGTCCTTCAGGCACTCGGCCTGAATCCTCACTGTTCCATCAAGCATTATGGCCTTCCGTTCCCGCTCCACCAGCCCATGGCGGCCATGGGCCCAGCCGTTCACGTACCCCGGCAGTCGTCCAGGCTGAGGTCACCTCACCCGCACGCGATGCGATGGTCCGGCTCAGGCTTCCGTGGTATAAGGGACCACCTCATGTTTGTCTTTGATCCGCTGGTCCTGCGGCCAGACGGCAGTGCTCTGCCTGGCGCCTGGGCCACCCCAGGGCCACCCTGGGAAGGTCGCTAGGGGGGAATTATAGTCCGCCCGGGCCTCCCAGTCAAGGATTTCGATGAAAGTTACCATAGGCAGGAACCACCTCTCGCCGGAGACCGACATCCGGTTGACAAAGGGTGAAATGGGCCTATAATAGCTGCGTCGCCCCGCTCTGGTCCCAGGGGTTGGTCAGGGCAGGCATTCAGCGAGGAGAAAGCTCCATGGAGATCAACGCTCAGGTAGGTGATATATCCGCGGTCCGGGCCGACGCTATCATCGTCAGCCTCTTCGAGGGGGCTGAGCAGCCGACCGGGGCCACCAAGGTGGTGGACGATGCCCTGGATGGCCTCATCACCCGATTGATCCAGGCCCGGGAGATCACCGGCGAGCTCTACCAGGTTACCGTCTTGCACACCTTCGGCAGGCTTCCGGCCGATCGGGTGACGGTGGTCGGCCTGGGAAAGCAGGAGGAGTTTGTCCTGGATCGAGTGCGCGGCGTCATCGCCGAGGCCCTGAGAGTACTGCGGAAGATGGGCCTCCAGCGGGTGGCCTCTGTCCTGCACGGCGCCGGCCAGGGTGGCCTGCACCCCGAGGCTGTTGCCCAGGCCCTCGCCGAGGGTGCCCTCTTGGGCCTCTATGCCTTCGATAAATACAGCACCAAGAAGCCGGAGCCGAAGACCCGGGAGCTCTCCCTGGTGGCATTCGATCAGGCGGCCCTTGAGCCTGTATCGCGGGGTTTAAGCCATGGAAAGATCATGGCCCAGGCTACTAACCTGGCTCGGGACCTGATCAACGAGCCGGCCAATTATCTGACCCCCTCGGAGTGGGCCCGGCAGGCGGAACGCCTGGCCCAGGCCAATGGCCTGGAGTGCCAGGTTCTGGATCAAGAACAGATGCACGAGATGGGCATGGGCGCGTTATTGGGGGTGGCCCAGGGCAGTGCTCAGCCGCCAAAGCTCATCGTGTTACGCTACCGGGGAGACGAGCGGGGCCGGAAACCAACTTTGGGGTTAGTCGGCAAAGGCATTACCTTCGACTCCGGCGGGCTTTCTTTGAAACCACGAGAGGCAATGGACGCGATGAAGGGCGACATGGCCGGAGGTGCCGCAGTCATGGCGGCCGTGGGCGCTATTGCCCAGCTCAAGCTCCCCCTCAACGTCACCGCCATCGTCCCGGCCACCGAGAACATGCCCGGCGGCCGGGCCCTTAAGCTCGGCGATGTCCTGCGGGCCATGAACGGCAAGACCATCGAGATACTCTCCACCGATGCTGAGGGACGGTTGATCCTGGCCGATGCCCTCTGCTATGCCCAAAAACTGGGGCTTGCGCCCCTGGTGGACGTGGCCACCCTCACCGGCGCCTGCTCCATC
>DYIS01000310.1:0-986 GCA_020723545.1 Ktedonobacter racemifer | reverse complement strand
GCCCTGGGCCCGGTGTATGCCGGCGCCTTCGGCAACAACCAGGAGCTCCTTGACCGTCTGCTCAAGGCTGGCGAAGAGGCTGGGGAGCACTTCTGGGCCATGCCCATGCACCCCGATTACAAGGAGCTGATCAAGAGCGACGTGGCGGACATAAAGAACGTTGGCGGTCGCGCCGGGGGTGCCATCACCGCCGCCCAGTTCCTGGCCAACTTCGTGGATGATACCCCTTGGGTTCATCTAGACATCGCCGGCTCCTCTTTCTCCGACAAAGACAAAACCTACAACCCAAAAGGTGGCCGGGGCATGGCCGTGCGCACACTGGTCAACCTCGCCCGGTCCCTGGCGGCTGACTAGCAGGCACCCAGCGCCGCCGTGTCGGCTCTTGCTAGTCGATGCTAATAGCGTGGCGCCCTGTGGGCGTTTGACAATTGATAGCAGACGGCTACAAGGCCCTATACCTCGACTTCCATTACCTCTTCAGCTGATTCACGCCAGTGCTCCAAGGAGAAATTTAAGACATAGAAGGGGAGCTATCCATGGAAGACCAGATAGTGATCTACACCAAACCGGGCTGCCCCTATTGCCAGGCGGCCAAAGCGGATTTCCAGCGTCAGGGCCTCGTCTATCGGGAGATCGATGTCTACGCCACCCCGGGCGCCCGTGAGGAGGCATATAGGCTGGCCGGGCAACACCTGGTGCCGGTGATCGTCCGGGGCAAAGAGGTCACCGTGGGCTACGGCGGGGCCTGAGGGACTTGAGGCCGGCGGTCTGCCAGCGTCAATCGCTCCTCATCTGGCCCCACTCGCACATCTCACACGTTGTTGGGCGCTACCTGCCTGCTTCTCCTGGTAGCCTCCGGGACGAAGATCCTCCGTGCCTGAGGCCAGGCCGGTCATTGCCTCGCTCCTCAGGCCAGAGTACCGAGCCGGCCCCGTGTTGACTCACGTAAGAATCTTACTTTGAGGCATTCGTTGACTCATATAAGA
>DYIS01000007.1:11680-25433 GCA_020723545.1 Ktedonobacter racemifer | reverse complement strand
GTGCTGCAGGGCCACGTTGGCCCGGAAGGCCGCCACGTCCGGTTCGTTGGTCAGCAAAAAGAGATAACCAGAGCGGCGCAGGTCGATGGCCTGCCCCAGTTCTTCCTCAAAGCGGTCCAGCATGGGCAGGCTGATCAGCGAGAGGCGGACGTTGATCTCCGTGGCGAACTGGTAGCGGATGCCGCCGGCGCACTTGCCGGTGGCCTCCTGCCCAAAGAGCGGGTTGCGTTCCAAGAGCACGACGTTCGCGCAACCCTTGAGGGCCAGGTGATAGGCGGTGCTGGCGCCCATCACCCCACCGCCCACCACGACGACGTCTGCAATCTTAGGAAGATCCATGCTCTCAGCCGAGGATGCTGTACTCGTACTTCCCCCGGACCGGTTGCCCCTGGGCAAAGCGGTCGAAACTGAAGAGGTTCACATCGTCGCCAGGCTTCTTGCCCTCCACCACCAGTTGCGCCACCATCTCGCCAATGGCCGGGCTGAGCTTGAAGCAATGGCCGCTACCGCCCGCGCAGACATACAGGCCGGCGAGCCCAGGTACCTCGTCTATGATCGGATGCCAGTCGGGGGCGATGTCATAGAGCGCGGCATAGCCCCCGGCCGAGGTCCCCTGTTGCATATCCGGGTAGCGGTGGGCCACGCGCTCGGCAAACCGGGTCACCGTGTCAAAGTCCACGGTCTGGTTAAAGTGATCTGGATCGTCCACACGCGCCTCCGCCTCCTCAGGCTCGACGGAACCGACGAGCATCTGCCGCCCGGCCTCGGGGCGCAGGTAGATGCCCCCAACAAAATCGGCGTTGATCATATGGCCGCGAAAACTGGCGGGCCAGCGGTAGAGACAGACCTGGTGGCGACTGGCGGTGATCGGCAGGTCAATACCCACCGTCCTGGCCAGCAAAGGCGACCAGGGCCCGGCGGCGACGACCACGCTCCCGGCGGCCACCGGGCCCCGGTTGGTAACCACGCCCGTAACCTTCTCCCCGGCGGTCTGGATGGAGACGACCTTAGTGCCCACCAGGATCGTCGCCCCCAACCGCTTGGCGGCGTTGGCAAAGCAGGTGGCAGCCGAGGCGGGATCGGCATAGCCCGATTCGGGCTCATAGGCCGCGGCGACGAGGCCGGCACCAGAGATGTGGGGCTCCAGCCCCTTCAGTTCGTCGGCCCAAACAAGGTGAGTGTTGATGCCCTGACTCTGCTGGAGGGCGATGTTGGCCTTGAGGCCCTCCAGGTGTTCCTCGCGCACGCACACCAAAAAGCCGGTTTGCTTAAACCCGGCATCGCCCCCCACCACCTGGTCAAAATGCTGCCAGACGCGCAGCGAGTGCAGCGCCATGCGCGCCGTGACCTCGTTGGAGTAGTGCTGGCGGATGATCCCGCTGGAGCGGCCGGAGGGCCCAGCGGCGATGAAGTCCTTCTCCATCAGCGTGACCCGCAGGCCACGCCGGGCCAGGTGGAAGGCGATACTGGTCCCATTGATCCCGCCGCCCACGACGACAACCTCTGCGCTCCTAGGAAGATCCATCTTTAACACTCCCCTGTCATATGGAAGGTTACCTTGCATTCCGGTTATAGTTGTCCTGACGCTCCCCAATTCTCCAACAGGCGCTGATACGCCGGGTCTTCGTAGCGCTCCAGAGCAAACGCCGGCGCATAGGGCGGTAACTCGCTGCCTGTCAGGTGGACGGCCAGTAGCTCCCCTGCAGCGCAGGCAGCCATTACTCCAAAGCCCGAGAGCACTCCGATCACGTAGGCGCCTTTAACCAGCAGTGGCCCAACCAAGGGCCGATTCTCACGGGTCTTGGTGTAATAGCCGCCGTCAACCACCGGCTTGGGAGATTTGTTGAAATAGACCCGTAGGCCAGGGATCATCGCGGGAAAGCCACGCAAAACGATCTCAGGGTAGAACTGGTCAAACGTAGGCGGCCAGATTGGTTCCATCGGCGTGGTGTCATAGGTCCACAGCATGAGCACGACCGAGCTCTCAGGGCCACCCTCGGGGCGGGTGTGGGGGCCGGACGGGAACTCTTTCAGCAGCCATCGCGTCTCTTCCGATTCAGCCAGCATGGCGCGCTCTTCTTCTAACCAGGGTAAGGTCTGAGGATCGGTCCAGATAAGTAAAGGCGCATGGCGCGGCACCAGATGCAGGTAGTCATTGAAGGCGATTTTGGCGTGCAGTTCGGAAAACGCGGGCAGGTCAACCCCAACCATCCTCCCGACCTGCTTCAAGAAGGGCCCTGCGGCGTTGACGAAGTGGTCGGTCGAGATCGCCAGCGGTCCATCGCTCAGACGGACGACCTGTACCCGCCCGTTGCTCATACCCACCCCCTCCACGCGGGCACGCAGGAGCTTGACGCCGCGCTCGCGTGCCCGTTCCAGCATGTACATGCCCAGTTGTTGCGCGCTCATCCAACCGCATCGCCGGGCGTGGAGCACAGCTACTACGTCTTCGGAGAGATAGGGAAAGTGCTTTCGGATCAGAGCTGGGTCTAGAATCAAGTCTGAGCCTGTGGGCTGATCTTCAAAGCCTTGGGCCGGAGCGGGATGGTACACCGGATCGTCAGCCTGGCCGGTATGGTAACGCACCGGGCCAGCGCCCAGCGCGGCGGCCTCTTCTGCGGCCCGCTTGAAGTCCGAGATGCGGGTGGGATCAGCAGTAGCGAAGAGATAGCCCCGCCGGTTGAGGTGGAAAACGTTACCGCTCTCGCGGGCCAGATCTTCCATGATGTCAATGCTGCGATTCATCAAGCTGACCATGGCGTCCCCGGGGCCAGGCCACCAATTGCGGTAACATTCGGTAGATTTGTCGCTCGTCAGGCTGAGCGGGGGGCGTTCGTCTACCAGGACCACGTCTCCAACATCATGCCTGACGGCGAGATGATAAGCGGCGCTGATCCCAGCAATTCCCGCGCCACAGATGACGACATCAGCACTTAAGCCAGTCAAGGCCTACCCCTGCTTTTAAGCACACGAAGCTGGAAAATAGTTGCCGGCCTTCCCTAACGAACAATGTGCCAGGCCCTTGGGAGGTGCCTGGCACAGCGAGAAGCTGGCCTCTCTCAGGTGAGCCCTAGGTAGGCCTTGCGTACCATCTCATTGGAACGCAGGTTCTCGGCCGTAGCGCTCAGGATCACCTCGCCGGTTTGCAGTACGTAGCCCCGATCGGCCACCTGCAGGGCCATGCGTGCGTTCTGCTCCACCAGCAAGATGGTGGTGCCAGTGGCGTGGAGTTGCTTGATGGTATCGAAGATGCTATCCACCAGGGCCGGCGCCAGCCCCATGGAAGGCTCGTCCAGCAACAGGACTCTGGGGCGAGCCATCAGGGCACGGCCAATGGCCAGCATTTGCTGCTCGCCGCCACTGAGTGTGCCGGCTACCTGATGTTGTCGCTCCTTCAGTCGGGGGAACAGGGCGAAGACGCTCTCTGCAGCCTGGCGAATCTCTTTCCCATCCGTGCGCGTAAAGGCCCCCATCTCCAGGTTCTCCATCACCGTCAAGCGGCCGAAGACCCGCCGACCTTCCGGAACCTGGACGATGCCCTTGGCCACGATCTGGTGGGGCTTGTACGCGCTCAGGTCCTCGTTCGCCAAACGCACGTGTCCCTGGCGTGGCCGCAGGAGCCCGCTAATCGTCTTGAGAGTGGTGCTTTTACCTGCCCCATTGGCCCCGATTAGCGTGACGATTTCCCCCTCGTCCACCGTAAGGGAAACGCCCTTGAGTGCATGGATGTTGCCGTAGTAGGCATGAACGGCCTCAACCTCTAATAACGCCATCGCCAGTTACTCCGCAAACGATTATGCCAGGGCTGGAGAGGCCTGCACCGCAGAGGCTTGACTCACGACCTCGGTGGCGCTACCCCGCCCCAGATAGGCCTCGATGACCTTCGGATTAGCCTGGATCTCTGCCGGTGTGCCCTCGGCGATCTTTTCCCCGTAGTCCAACACAGTCACCCGTTCGGAGATGCCCATCACTACCCGCATATCGTGTTCGATGAGCAGGATGGTGATGCCCAGCTCATCTCGCAGATGCCGTACGAGGGCCATCATCTCCTCGGTCTCATGAGGATTCATGCCGGCCGTGGGCTCATCCAGGAGCAGCAGTTTCGGCCTGGTGGCCAGGGCGCGGGCGATCTCCAGCCGACGCTGGTCACCATAAGGGAGGTTCTTGGCCAGAAAGTCACCCTTGCCGGCCAGCTTGACGAAATTCAGCAGGCGTCGGGCCTCCGCCAGTGCCGCGGCTTCTTCGCGCACGGTGCTGGGCAAGCGTAGGACGGCGCCTACCAATCCCGACTTCAGGTGTGTGTGCTGGCCCACCAGGATGTTCTCGATAGCGGTCAGGTTGGCAAACAGGCGGATGTTCTGGTAGGTGCGCGCGATGCCCATGTGCACGATACGGTCGGGCGTCAGGCCGACGATGGAATGGCCGTCGAAGAGAATGTCGCCCTCTTCAAAGCGGTAGAAGCCGGTCACGCAGTTGAAGAACGTGGTCTTGCCAGCACCATTGGGGCCAATGATACTGTAGATGGAGTTCTCTTCGCTTTCGAAATCGAATTTGCTCACGGCGGTGAGGCCGCCGAAGCGTTTGGTGACACCCCGGGCGGTCAGAATAGCCATGCCTCTCTCCTATGGACTCGCTGGTGCGCCAAAAGCCGGCTCAGGCTCAGCCTCCACAGTCTCGGCCTCTTGCAGTTCACGTCTGCGGGTGGCCTCGGGCATCAACCCCGCTGGACGGACCAGCATCATCAGCACCAGCGCCGCCCCGTAGGCCAGGAACCGGTACTCGGCGAACTCCCGGAGCAGTTCCGGCAAGCCGACCAGAGCCGCTGCGCCGACGATCACGCCTGTAATGCTGCCCATACCCCCCACGATGATCAGGCACAACACGTTGATGGAAATCATCACGTTGAAACTGTGGGGATAGACCGAACCGAGTTTGCTGGCGAAGATGGCGCCGCTCAGGGCAGCGAAAGCGGCGCCGCCAGCGAAGGCCAGCAACTTGGTGGCGACGAGATTGATGCCCATGGCCGCGGCCACGTCTTCATCCTCGCGCACCGCCATCCAGGCGCGTCCCAGCCGCGAGTCCTTCAACCGCCAGGAGATGAAGCCGGCGAGCAAACAGCCCACGAGGATGAGATAGTAGATCTGCTGAGGGCTTATGAATTCAATGCTACCAACGATTGCCTTGGGGATCTTGGCAATGCCCTGGGCTCCACCAATCCACGGCCGCAAAAAGTCGGAGAGGGCGAGGATGCGAACGATTTCGCCAAAGCCCAGGGTCACAATGGCCAGATAGTCGCCGCGCATCTTAAGCACGGGGATGCCAAGGATCACGCCGGCCAGCACGCCCGCGACCACGGCGAACGGCAGGGCCTCCCAAAAAGACAGACTGAAGAACCCCAGCTCTGGCGAAGTCAAGGCCCCCATCGTGTAGGCGCCGATGGCGAAGAAGGCCACGTAGCCCAGGTCGAGCATGCCCGCCAGCCCCACCACGATATTGAGTCCCAGGCCCATCAGGGCAAACACCCCCACGATGGTCAGCACCTCGCTGAGGTAGAGGCCCAGGATCTGCGGCAGGGCAAGCACGATGAGAACGAGCAACAGGATACCGACCAGCCGCAGAGTATGCTGCCCTCCAGGCGGAAGGCGCCGCAGCCGGTTGGACAGCACACTCCCCGTCTGGGACCAGAAGTAGGTAGTACCTGCGACCAGGACGAACAGAGACGCCGCGCCGGGGACGGAGAGTCCCTTCCCCGTGAAGAGCCACTGGTTGATCACCGCCAGCGGCCCCCAGGCGCCGAAGGTGATGCGCAGCAACTCCTGCAGCACACCCGCCATCACCACCCAGCCCAGGGCGTTGACCAGCGCCTGGCGAAAGCGGCCGGTCAACAGATAGAGCAGGCCGGCCGCAACGCCGACCAGGACTCCCTCGGCGAGGAGCAATAGAGCGCCGGCCTGTGTTCCCCGACCAAAAGCCAGCAACTCATAGAGGGTCGGTGAGGCGTTGATGAATACCGCGCGCAGGTTGACCAGGCTGCCTACGATGAGCAAAAGGGCCACCATGCCCCCAAACATCAGCCCGGCGAGCAGGCTGCTGCCCAGGACCCAGAGATGTTGGGGCTGAGTTGTTCGTCGCGCCGCCATATAGCCGGTGAACGTCATACTGATAAGCATGAGCATCTGGCCCATCGAGACGATGCCGTCCACGATGTCACGTATACTAAAGGCTTCCACCATTCCGACCAGGGCGAAAAACACACCTATCGCACCACCGACGAGTCCGATCTTCACCGGTTGCAACCAATCGAAGCGAGGTTTTTCCATCACAATCCTTCTCCCTAAGAGACGAGGGGTAGAAGCCCAACCGCGAAAGAATCGCAGATTTGAGATTTCAGATTGCAGATTGAAAAAACCTGAAATCTGAAATCTACAATCTACAATCTGAAATCCGCCGTGCGATTGGCCTCCTACCCTCAGCCTGTGACGAACGGGCCTAGGCCTTTTTCTCTGCCAGGCGCTCTCCCAGAATGCCTGTCGGTCGGAAGATAAGCACCATTACCAGCATGATAAAGGCAATGGCATCCTTCAGTTGGTTCGGGGACGGAACTCCCAGCCCGTCCAGAAAGAGGTTCGGCCCCAACGATTCAAAGAGGCCGAGGAATACGCCGCCGAGCATCGCGCCCGGGATATTGCCGATGCCGCCCAGCACCGCTGCGGTGAAGGCTTTGATCCCTGGGATAAAGCCCATGAAGAAGTGCACCTGCCGGTACATCAGCGCGTAAAGCACACCGGCGGCGCCGGCCGACATTCCTCCGATGACGAACGTCCTCACGATCATCCCATCAACGTCAATCCCCATCAGGGCCGCGATCTCCTTGTCCTCCGAGACCGCCCGAATGGCCTTGCCAATGCGGGTGCGTTGAATGAAGAGATATAACCCCGCCATCATCAGCGCGGCCGCCAGGATCACCACCACCTGGATCTTCAGGATCCGCAATGGACCGAGAAGCCACGCTCCCTGGAGCATCCGTATATCCGGGTAGGCCTGGAAGCCGGAGCCGTACAGTCCCCGAAAGGTGTACTGCAGAAAGAAAGAGGCGCCGATGGCGGTGATGAGGGGGACCAGGCGGGGTGCGGTGCGCAGGGGGCGATAGGCAATCCGCTCCAGGAGGACCGCGATGACCGTGGAAACAGCCATGGCCACGATAAAGATGACCGCTAAACTGAGGATGGGCTGGCTCTCCAGGAAACCCGATCGGGACAAAGCCATGGCAACGTAGCAGGCGGTGTAGGGGCCGCTCATAAAGATTTCGCTGTGAGCAAAGTTGATCATCCTTAAGATGCCATAGACCATGGTATAACCTAAGGCGATGAGCGCGTAGATGCTCCCTTGCGCCAGGCCAAAAATAATGAAATCAAACCAGTGCCGGCCGCTGTATCTTCCCATGGACAGGGTGGCGGCCGAGCCGACGACGATCACGGCGACGATGGCGCCGCCGGTCAACCACATGAAGCTATCAGTCAGGCTCAAACTCTCCAGCACTCGTCGTAGCATGGGGTCACTCCGACGCTAAATTCAAAGATGAGCCGGGCGCGCGCCGCGGCCCGGCTCATCTCTGTCTTGGCCCCAAAAGGGCATGCCGCTTAGTATGGCTTCCAGGTCGGCGTCTCCGGCATCACCAGGTTCTTGACGTTATCCGCCGTAGTCTGATAGACCGCGATGCGCGGGTCTGCGCAGTCACCGGAGGGGCTGCAGGTGAGATTCCCGGTCAAGCCCTTGAAGTCCTTGGTGGCGAACAGGGCGTCCCGCAGGGCCTGGCGGCCGATGTACAGCGTGCCGTCCGGGCCCTTCTTGGCAACCTTCTCGATGGCCGCGAAGATCATCATGGACGCGTCGTAGGCGTGGGCATGGAACGGGGCCAGCGGCTTCTCCCCGTACTTCTTCTGATGCTTGTCCAGGAAGTCCTTATAGCCAGCAGCAAACGCCGAGAAGTCGGGGCTGGAGTGGTACATCCCGACCGCGGCGTCACCCGCGGCCTTGTAGAAGTCCGGCGAGAACATGCCGTCAGCGCCCATCAGGGTCACCTTCTCCATGCCCGCTACCTGCTTCGCCTGGCGCGTGACGTGCCCGCCCGCGGCGATGAAGATGGGGTAGTAGAGAAGCTCGGGCTTACCGGCGGCGATCTTGGTCAGCACCGGGCGCATGTCCGTGTCGGTTGGGGCCACCGCCTCCTGGGCCGTGATGGTGCCGCCCAGTTTCTTGAAGGTCTCGGCGAAGACCGCCTGCAGTGCCTCGGCGTACGGGCTGCCGTCGTGGATGGTGGCGGCTTTCGTGACCTTCATCTGCTTGTAGGCGAACTCCGCCGCCACCGCACCCTGCACCTTATCGTTGTGCGCCGTGCGCAGATAGCCAGCGTAGTCCGGCCCACGATTGGGATCGGTCAGGAAGGGCGCCGTGTTGGAGGGCGAGACCGTGACCATGCCGGCCTTGGTGAGGATCGGCACGCCGGGACGGGCCTCGCTTGAGCAGTTCGAGCCAACCAGCGCTATGATCGCCGGGTTGGCCGCGAGTTTGGTCGCCGCCGCGACGCCGCCCTCCGCGTTGCAGGCCGAGTCTTCACCGATCAGCTTGATGGGGAAGCCGAGAAGCTTGCCACCCTTGTCGTCAATGGCGATCTCGATGCCGCGCTTGGTGTCGGTGCCCAACGAGGCGTCCGGCCCTGCCACGACGAACCAGTAGGCAATGACGATCGGCTCGCCGGGCTTGATCGTCACTACGCCGATCTTGTCCTCGTAGGCGACAGCCTTAGGACCACAGGCCGCGCTCACCAACATGGTAGCCAGAATGACGAGGCTCAGTAACCTTAGACTCTTCATGGAAAACCTCCTCGCTTTAACTCTCTCCATGCTTGCGATATCTGTCGCCTGAGAGAAGGCGGGAGCCAATCCCCCTCGCTTAGGCCACGCTCAGATACGCCCCGGGTCGCCCCGGAAAACACTCCAGACACGCCCTCTTTCCCGTTGGCCAAAACCACCCCCTTCCCCGAATCTTCGAAGAGGAGTCAAACTCCTGTTACTTATACTTAGGGTCGTCTGGTACGCGGGTATCAGGTATATGGAGCGAGGCTATCTGGGCCTGCGATTTGAGTGTATCCCGTAGGATTAGGATATCCTCGCGTAGGAATCAGTGTAACGGGTGCCACGAGGTGACAGTAGCCCGCGACAAGTACGGGGCTACAGGCCCTGTGCCAGCCTCATTCACTTCGACAGTCAAGGCGAGGAGCGCCATTGACCCTCGGCATGTCGGCGATGGCCCGCAAGTCACCGCCACGGCGCGATTACGGGAGCGCAAGTATATTGTTACTGAATTTATTGAATTCTACGGCATTGCGCCCGATTTGTCAAGCGGTTCAGCTTCCTTTTTTCGGCACCTCCACCGTGTGTCACACGAGCGCTACCTTCTCCTTTGTCAGCGACTCTGCCTCGGCCATAGCCATCGAGTATACGCCCACCGGGAAGCGATCGTGCATGTTTTCCTATAATGGCGTCGAGCAACGCCATTCCAGCAGCACCGGTTGCCCCAACCCGTGCCGTGGCAGCGCAGCTCATCCGCCTTTCACCTGGAACTTGACAAAGCACCCGCGTCCAACCTATACTCACATCAGTCCAGATTTCAAAAGCTTCATCCGTGGTCATCCCGTATGCTCAGTGTGAACCGAAAAACTCGCTCTCGCGCCCGAGCCTGTTTCTTTACTAGGTACCCTCATAGGTGAATTCTTAACAAATGAGACCAGGTTTTTGGGACGGCGGTTCAACTGCCGTCCCAACAGATCACGAAGACACAAAGACAGTTTATTCTCTTCACCTTTGTGTCTTCGTGCCTTGGTGGTTAAAGTGATCTCGTCTATTTGAGGCGAAACTGCTTTCAAGGACAAATATGACCAAAGGATCGATTGAGTTACTCGCGAGAGGTGTATTGATTCACAACGGTTGCGTCCTTCTGGCTCACGTGAAAGGCGCAACCAACACGTTTTTGCCGGGCGGGCATATCGCGTTTGGGGAATCCGCTGAGGCCGCGCTCGTCCGCGAGATCCGGGAAGAAATAGGCAGGCCGGTTCGAGTGAAACAATTCCTGGGAGCGGTAGAGCATGGTTACGGGCCCGAGGCCGACCCTCACTGCGAGCTCAACCTGGTTTTTGCGGTGGAATGCGACAGCCTTTCGTCTACAAGAGCGCCAGAGTCACAGGAAGGACATCTCGAGTTCCTGTGGCAACCACTAAACGATTTGGCCTCAGTCAATTTGCAGCCATATCCCTTGTGTGACCTGTTGCCACAGTGGTTGGAAGATGGAGCGAAGGGTGGATGGGGCAGCACTCTGTAGTGGCGCAATTGAATTGCGCCACTACTTCGCCCACCGATGCGTTGCGCCAGGAGGGGATATCGCCTGGTGAAACGGCAGGGTGAGGTATAGGCAGGTTAGTCGGCTCCCGGTTACACCGCCCCAGCGGGCCGGATAGCCTGCATGACCGATGTTAAGCTGGCGCCAGCCTTTTGGGGTCAGGGCTACGCCACCGAGGCCCTCCAGGCCCTCTTGGGCTTCTACTTCACCGCCACCGGGACGGAGGAGCTCCTGGTCCCGCCCCACGCCCAGAACCCGGCCGCTCTCCGGCTGTACGAGAAGTGCGGCTTCGTGGACATCGGACCCTCCCCATGGCCGGGACACCGTCTCCTCGCCCGCACCCGAAGCCACTACCTGGCCGGGCTGCCGGGATAGCCTCGGGGCGTTCGCCCGGTGATGCCTACTTCTCGTCGTTTCTCTCAGCCTGGTGAGGTTACTTTTGGCGGAGGAGACGAGACGAGTTGGCGAGGATACCGAGGTCCGGTAAGGATTGTGCCGCGGCGGCGAAGATGGGTGGCAGGAAGCCCAGGGCGGCCAGCGAGAGCCCGATAAGGTTGTAGGCCGCGGTAAACGCGATATTCAGCTTCACCACGCGCATCGTGCGGCGGGCGATGCGAAAGACTTCGGGCACGAGCGTCCAATCGTCGCGCATCAGTGCGATGTGCGCGGCTTCAATCGCCACGTCGGTTCCGGCTGCCCCCATGGCGATGCCCACCTCGGCTTGCGCCAACGCCGGCGCATCGTTCACGCCATCGCCCACCATAACGACGGCATGGCCATTGGCCTGATATTCTCTCACGATGGCAATCTTGTCCTCAGGCAAGAGATTGGCCCGATAGTGTACGCCCAGGCTCTCCGCGAGGGCGGCCGCTATGCGCTCATTGTCTCCAGTGAGCAGTTCAATGTGCCTCGCCCCCAGAGCGCGTACGGCCGCAAGGGAAGCGGGGACCTCTGGCCGCAAGGTGTCGGTGGCTGCCAAGACACCGACCAGTTCGCCCTCGCGAGCCACAAACAGCAGGGTCTTGCCCTGCGCTTCCAGTCCGCTCTCGAACGCAGGGGCAAGGTTTAACCCTGCCCCCGCCGCAATCATCCGATTGTTGCCGACGGCGATGCTGCCGCCATTGACGCGTGCCCGCACGCCCAGGCCTGGGATAGCTTCGAACTGCTCCGGTTCGTACAGGGGCAGGCCGCGCTCCCTGGCGGCTGCGCGCACCGCCTCGGCCAGGGGATGCTCCGAGTACCGTTCGGCGGAGGCGGCCAGGGCCAGCACATCGTCTTCGGGCACGCCGTTCAGGGGCAGGATGTCTGAAATCTGCGGGCGACCCAGCGTCAGCGTCCCGGTCTTGTCAATAAGCAGCACGTCCGCCCGGGCCAGGGCTTCCAGATACTTGCCACCCTTGATGAGCAGACCACGTTTGGCGCCCGCGCCGATGGAGGCAAGCATGGCGATCGGGGTAGCCAAGGCAAAGGCGCACGAGCACGCCACCACTAACACGGCGGCGGTCGCCAGCGGATCGCGGCGGATCAGGAACGTGAGCGCCGCAATGCCTGCCACTATGGGCAAGTACCAGGCCGAGAACCTGTCGGCGATGCGCTGCACCTCTGCCCGGTGCGCTTCAGCTTCCTCCACCATCTTGACCACACGCCCAAAGGTGGTGTCCGGGCCCACGTGGGTGGCGCGAATGCGCAGGCTGCCCAGGCGGGCCAGCGTGGCCGCAAAGATCCTGGCCCCTGGTCCGACCTCGACGGGCATGAACTCGCCGGTGATGGTCGCCTGATCCACTGTGGCGTGGCCGCCGATGACCTCGCCGTCGACCGGGATCCTCTCGCCCGGCCGCACGATCACCGTCTCGCCGACCTGCACCTCGCCGACTGGCACTTCGTGCTCCGTGCCGCGGCGTTCCACACGTGCCATCTGGGGAGACATGGCGGTGAGGTCTTTCACCGCGCGGCGGGCGCGTTCGGTGGTGAAGTTCTCGGCGTAGTCGCCCACACGCATGAAGAACACGACGACGACGGCGGTGGCCCATTCGCCAACCGCCAGCGCGGCCAGGGCACCCAGGGTCATCAATGTGTGTGAAGTGATCTGCCCCTTGAGAGTAGCCCTCACGACGTTGAGGAACACGGGGTAGCCCCCGATCAGAACAACGGCCAGGCCAAGGGGCCACGGCACACGCTGGGTAAAGGCTTCAAAGAGCCCCAGCCATTCGCCCACCACGACGATGAACAGCACGGCGCCGAAGACTATGCCAAACAAAGCCAAGACGCGACGGGTGAAATCACCAAGCGGGGACGGGGTGGGCTGGGCGGTGGCTGAGGTTGGGACGGAATAGCCTACGCCTTCCACCGCCTTGCGGATGGTCGGCAAATCCACCAGCGCCGGGTCTAACCGGATGACCGCCTTCTCGGAAGACAGAAAGACGTTCACCGACTCAACGCCGGGCAACGCCGCAATGGCCTGTTGGACGTGCAGCGCGCATTCGGCACAGTCCATTCCTTTAATGGGAACTTCAACGGTTTGTTGATCTGGCATTTCAGCCCTTCTTTTAATGCTAAACAGCGGTAGCTAGCCCCCGTGTCGGCCATCCCCGGTGGACCGGGCCGTCCGCCACCTCTTTTAAAAACGAGTTCCCTATGGCGAATACCTGGTGCAGAGGTAAATCCCCTGCCCTACCTCTGCCAGGATCGCCTCCGCCGTCACCAAAAGGGGCTCAACCTTGTCGCAAGCGATCGAATAATAGGTGTATCGCCCCCGCTGCTCGTTTTTCACCAGGCCGCAATCCCTGAGGCAGGCCAGGTGTCCCGACGCGTTCGGCTGGGACAACCCGGTGCGCCCCACGATCTCCATAACGCTTTTCGGCCCATCCCGCAGCACCTCCAGTATAGCCAGTCGAGAGGGGTCCGCCAGCCCCCGAAACAGCTTGGCCTTCACCGCCAGGCCAGCGATATCTTGTTCACTCATAGGCCTAACCTCACGATGATAAATAACTATATAACTATCTAGAGATATATTACCACAAAACTCGGGCCTTTGTCAACTACAACCGCCCACCGCCTTGACACCCCGAGTCCTCCAGTGTATATTGGCCCTGGCGGACACCCGCCCAGGAGTCAAGGTCCGTGGATCCCAGGCGCTTCCTCTACCACTTGCGGTCGCTGCCCGCTTACCGTGACCAGATCGTGCACGTGGAACACATCCCGGCCCGCCAGGCCCGCTACGCCGAGCCGGAGAAGCCCCTCCACCCGGTCCCCCAGTGGGCCCTCAAGAGGCAGGGCATCGCCCGGCTTTATTCGCACCAGGCCCAGGCCCTGGACCTGGCTCGGGCCGGCTCCAACCTGGTGGTCTCCACCGGCACCG
>DYIS01000007.1:0-11670 GCA_020723545.1 Ktedonobacter racemifer | reverse complement strand
TACCACCTGCCGGTCCTGGAGGAGATACTCCAAAACCCCCGGGCCAAAGCATTGTATCTGTATCCCACCAAGGCCCTGGCCCAGGATCAATTACGAAGCCTCCACGAGTTCACCGCCCAGGACATGCCCTTCATCAAGGCCGGCACCTACGACCGGGACACCACCCAGCAGGAACGGGCACAGCTACGAAGGACCGCCCAGATCATCCTCACCAACCCGGACATGCTGCACCTGGGCATTCTTCCCAACCACTCCTCGTGGGCCCGGTTCTTCGCCAATCTGCGTTACGTGGTCATCGATGAGGCCCACTACTACAGCGGCATCCTGGGCTCCCAGGTGGCCAACGTGCTGCGCCGGCTGAACCGCATCTTGGACTTCTACCGTGCCCGGCCCCAGTACATCTGTTGTTCCGCCACCATCGCCAACCCCCAGGAGCACGTGGAACGGCTCACCGGCAAGGGCTGCCAGGTGATCTCCGAGGACGGCTCGCCCCGGGGGCCCAAGGACTTCGTCTTCTGGAACCCGAGTCTGCTCGATTCCAAAACCGGCGCCCGGCGCAGCGCCAATAGCGAGGCTACCCTGCTCTTCACGGAGCTGGTGAAGCAGGGCATCCGCAACGTCACCTTCGCCAAGACCCGCAAGGTGGCCGAGTTGATCCTGCTCTATTCCCGGGAGGCCCTGTTGAAGACCGACCGGGAACTCACCGGCAAGATCCGGTCCTACCGCGCCGGCTACCGCGCGGAAGAGCGCCGCCAGATCGAACGTGAGTTATTCCAGGGCCATCTCCTGGGAGTGGCCTCTACCACCGCCCTGGAGCTGGGGGTGGACATCGGCGGCCTGGACGCCACCGTGCTCACCGGCTACCCGGGCTCCGTGGCTTCGGCCTGGCAGCAGGCCGGGCGCAGCGGCCGGGGGCTAGAGCCTTCTCTTTCGATCCTGGTCGGCCTGGACGGCCCCCTGGATCAGTACCTGATGCGCCATCCGCAGGAGTTCTTTGGCAAGCCCCACGAGCACGCCCTCATTAACCCCAACAACGAGAACATCTTGAGAAAACACCTGCCCTGCGCCGCCTACGAGCTGCCCCTGTCTGGGGCCGACGCCGCCGTCTGGGGCAATGGGGAGGCTCTGGGCGCCATCATCCAGGGGCTGGGGCATCAGGGAATACTACGCCCTTCTGGCGAGCGCTGGTTCTACGCTCAAGATGACTATCCTGCCCAGGAGGTTAACCTAAGGACCGCCACCTCGCGTGAATACGACATCGTGGACGTGTCCCGGGGGAGAGAGCTCCTGGGGACGGTCAATGCCGAGACCGCCTTCTTCTTCGTGCACCCGGGGGCCATCTACCTGCATCAGGGGGAGATCTACCTGGTGCAGGAGCTGGATCTAAGGACCCAGACTGCCAGCGTAGTCCCAGTGGACGTGAACTACTACACCCAGACCAGGGACCTCACCGACGTGCGCATCGTACAGGCACTCAAGGAGCGCAGGCTGCCCCGGTCCACGACCTACTGGGGGCAGGTGCAGGTCACCACCCAGATCGTGGGCTTCAAACGCAAGCAGCAGTTCACCGAGACCGTGCTCTCCGAGGAGCCATTGGACCTGCCGCCTCAGACCTTCGACACCAGGGCCCTGTGGTTCGACGTTCCGGTGGAGGCCCTGGCCGGGCTGGCGGGCCGGGGCCAGGACCCGGCCGGGGGGCTTCATGCCCTGGAACATGCCGCCATCGCCATGTTGCCCCTCTTCGCCCTGTGCGGCCGCAACGACATCGGCGGCATGTCCACCCTGGCGCACCCCGATACCGGCCGGGCCCAGGTGTTCATCTACGACAACTTCCCCGGCGGCGTGGGCATCTCGGCCAAGGGCTTTGAGTTCCTGGAGGCATTGTGGGAGGCTACGCTGCGGACCATTCAAGAGTGTCCCTGTGACGAGGGCTGCCCCTCCTGCGTCCAGAGCCCCAAATGCGGCAACAATAACGAGCCCCTGGACAAGGAGGCAGCGGTGGTCATCTTGCAGACGCTCCTGGGGCGGGGTTAAGCGGCACGTTCGCCCTGGGGTCGGTTCTTACTATCAAAGAATCGGCCACTGCCGGCCCGAGACCTTGCCTTCAGGGTTCTCGTGTGGTAACATTCGTCCTCGCCGGTCACGGCATGAAAAAGGAGAGAGCCGGCGGTAGGCGGTACACTGCAAAATTCGGGGAAAAGAAAGCATGAGTACCAAGCCCAGCAAGCATCTGGAGACGTTCCCTAATCCCCAACCAGGGAGAGAGTACACCATCCGCCACGTGTGCCCAGAGTACACTGCCGTTTGCCCTATTACCGGGCAACCCGATTTCGGCAACATTATCATTACCTACGTCCCTGATCAGAAGTGTGTGGAACTGAAGTCGCTGAAGCTCTATCTCTGGTCTTTTCGAGAGGAGGGGCACTTCTACGAAGAGATAACCAACCGGATTCTGGACGACCTCGTAGCAGCTTGCGAGCCTTTGCGAGCGACAGTGATCGGTCAGTTCAACGTACGCGGTGGGATCGCCAGCACAGTGATTGCTCGCTATGAGAAGCCAAAGTAGTGGTGTAGCACCCCTCAAAGCTGTGCGTAGAGCGCATCAGGGTTCATAGCAGCAGCATGGCAGCACCAAAGGAGTAAAATCGGTAGCGCTCCCGGATTGCTTCCTGATATGCGCGAAAGATCAGTTCATGCCTGGCGAAGGCGCTCACCAGGCAAAGGAGCATGGAGTGGGGGAGATGGATTCTATTTTGTATTAGTAAAGAAATCCCCAACCGCCCTGGAATGACCCCGCTCTTTGACTAGTGAAGAAAGCTCGAGCTCTACCCCGTCCCGACTGCGCAGCATAAAAACTCTCACCGGAGGCCGCAAATGAAAGTCGTGGGCAAGATCCTGAAGCTCCTGGGCATACTCCTGGTACTGGTTCTCCTGGCAGCACTCGCCGGCGGCTACCTCCTCGTCCAGCGGACCTTCCCCCAGACCTCCGGCACCGCCCGGGCCCCAGGGCTCAAGGGCCGGGCGGAGGTGCACCGTGACACCTGGGGCGTGCCCCACATCTACGCCGAGAACATGGAAGACCTCTTCTTCACCCAGGGCTACGTCCACGCCCAGGACCGCCTTTGGCAGATGGAGATGAACCGGCGCATCGGGGCGGGCCGGCTCTCCGAGATCTTCGGCAAGGTCACCCTGGAACAGGACCTCTTCCTCCGCACCATGGGCTTCAAGCGCGTGGCCGACCAGGAAGCGGCCCTGGCCGATGGCGAGACCAGGCTCATCCTGGACTCCTACGCGAAAGGCGTCAACGCCTTCATCGACACCCATCGAGACCGATTGCCCCTGGAGTTCACCGTCCTGGGCTTCAAGCCCGCCCCCTGGACCCCGGCCGACAGCCTCGTCTGGGCCAAGGTCATGGCCTACAGCCTGGGTGGCAACTATACCTCCGAGCTCCTGCGGGCAGCCATCATCGCCCGGCTGGGCCAGAAGGCCATGGAGGACCTGGAGCCCAGCTACCCCAAGGAGGCGCCCCTGATCATCCCCAGTGGGACCAGCTACCAGGGCTACGACCGGATAGATCTGTCGGCACTCCGGCTGCTGCGAGCCCTGGTGGGCTCGGTCCAGGACGGCGCCGGCTCCAACAACTGGTTGGTAGACGGCACCAGGTCAGCCACCGGCAAGCCCCTCCTGGCCAACGACCCCCACCTGGGCATCCAGATGCCCTCCATCTGGTACCTGAACCACCTGAGCGGCGGCGGGTTCGAGGTCATCGGCTCCTCCTTCCCGGGCGTGCCGGGGGTCATCATCGGCCACAACACGCGCATCGCCTGGGGCGTCACCAACGTGGGGCCCGACGTGCAAGACCTCTACATCGAGAAGATGAACCCCCAGAACCCCAAGCAGTATGACTTCCAGGGCAAATGGGAGGAGGCCCAGGTGATCAATGAAGAGATCGTGGTCAAGGGGGAAAAGGAGCCCCGGCCCCTCCAGGTGTTGGTTACCCGCCATGGACCCATCATCACGCCGGTGCTTAAGGGTGCCAAGGACACGCTGGCCTTGCGCTGGACGGCTTTGGAGCCCACCCAGCTCTTGCGCAGCGTGTTGCTCCTGGACCGGGCCGGCAACTGGGATGAGTTCCGCCGGGCCCTGTCCTACTGGGCGGTGCCCTCCCAGAACTTCGTCTACGCCGACTTGGACGGGAACATCGGCTACCAGACACCCGGCCTCATCCCCATCCGGGCCAGGGGCCAAGGCCTGGTGCCGGTGCCGGGCTGGAGCGGCGAATACGAGTGGCTGGAATACATACCCTTCGACAAGCTGCCCCGCACCTACAACCCGCCCAAGCATTTCGTGGCCACCGCCAACAACAAGGTGGTGGGCGACGACTACCCCTACTTCATCTCCGCCGAATGGGCCACCCCCTTCCGGGCAGCCCGGATCACCGAGCTATTGACCAGAAAACCCCAGCTATCCGCCCAGGATTTCCAGGACATCCAGGCCGACCTCACCTCTATCCCTGGCAAGGAACTCGCCAGCTACCTCCTACGGCTCAAGCCGCAAGATGCGAGGCAAAAGCAGGCCCTGGACTACCTGGCCAAATGGGACTACCGCCTGACCCGGGATACCGTGGCCGGCGCCCTCTACGAGGTGACCCTGGTGAACGCCATGCGCAATACCTTCGCCGATGAGCTGGGGGAGCTATACAAAGACTATGAGGGCATGGCGCTGATGCCCTTCCTGCGCCTTCTGCCCCAGGCCGGTTCACCCTGGTTTGATAACAAGTCCACCCAGCAGAAGGAGACCAGGGACGATATCCTGCTCCAGAGCCTGGAGCAGGCCCTGGACTATCTGCAAGGACGCCTGGGGAAGGACATGGGCAAGTGGCAGTGGGGGGCCATCCACCAGGCCACCTTCAATCACCAACTGGGGGCGGTGAAGCCCCTGAACCTGGTCTTTAACCGAGGGCCCTATCCACAGGGCGGTGACTCCGGCACGCCCAATAACGCCGCCTTCAGCACGGCGGACTTCCACCAGACCTGGGTCTCCTCCTATCGCCAGATCATCGACCTGGGTGATCTGAACAGGTCGGTGTGGGTGCATACCACCGGCCAGTCGGGGCTGCCATATAACAAGCACTACGGGGACATGATCCCCCTATGGCGGGGGGTTCGAGCTTTTCCCATGTGGTTCGCCCGGGCCGACGTGGAGAAGAACCGGGAGGCATTGCTTGTCCTGGTGGGGGGAGCAGGTAGCAAGTAGCCGGTAGCAAGTAGCACGCGACAGGGACCAGAGGGCAGGGAGCGGCTAGCTGCTATCCGCTGACCGCTAGCCGCTCTCCAACCCCTGCTACTGCTCCCAGGAAATTCCACCGGTCCCGCTGCGGTAAAGGCCCCGCTCCGTCCCGGCGTAGAGCACCTGAGGATCGGTTGGGTCAATGGCCAGGGCGGTCACGCCCAGCCCGCCCAGGCCGGTGCTGGCTGGCCCCCAGTTGTTGCCGCCGTCGTTGCTCTTGAAGACCCCCTTAGGTCCACCCACGTACATCACGCTGGGTTTCAGGGAGTCGATCGTCACGCTGTTCAGGGGGATCTTCCATATCCCGCCGGCAATGGGCAGCCAGACGTCACCGCCGTCGGAGGAACGATAGAGCCCCTCGGCGGTGGCCGCGAAGATGACCCCGGGCCGCTGGTAGTGCAGCGCCAGGGCGTTAACCGCTGCCTCCAGCGATCCCACTGCTGACCAATACAGGCCACCGTTAACGGAACGATAGACCTCGCCGCTGCGAGTCCCGGCGAAAACGGTAGGGGAGCCCTCCCCAGACCCAGGCTTGCCCGGGGTGGGGTCAATAGCCAGGGCGGTGATGGCCGTATTTGGCCTTATCCCGCTCTCCACTGGCGCCCAACTGGCTCCGCCATCCAGGCTCTTGTGCACTCCTTTGGCAGTTCCAGCATAGACCGTGTTGGGCCGGTTGGGGTCCACGGCCACGGCGTAGACGTCCACGCCCTTCAATGGGGTGGCTGCCCAGCGTCCTCCGCCATCCACGCTCTTGTAGAGCACGCCTCCTGGGTATGACCTTTCGCCGTCAGTGCCGGCGTAGAGCACGCTGGGACTCGCGGGATCCATGGCCAGGGCCCGGACCTTCAGCGGGTGCATGATGCCGGCGTTGGCTGCCACCCAGTTGCCCGCCGCCTGGGTGCGTTTAAGGACGCCGTTGGCCGCGCCTACGTATAAAGTGGTGGGGTTGCGGGGGTTAACCAGGATGACGTTGGGCGCCTGAACCACGGCGGGGGGCAATGCAGTGGGCGTAGGCGTAGGCGGGTAGACCGGGGCCGGCTGCACCGCCAGGGTCGGTGGCTGGCCGCTCCAGACGAAGCTGGTCCCGGTGGCCATCCTCCTGGCTTCCCCGCCACCAGTGGACTGGGCCCAGACCTCACCGCGCCGCACGAAGCCGATCCACTCGCCGTCCGGCGACCAGGCCACGGGCTGGCGATAGTCGCCGCTAAACCTGTCCCTGCTGCTCGTCTCCACATCCCAGATATAGAAAGTGCTGGGCCGGGCACTTTCCGGTGCGTAGAAGGCGCCGTAGAGCAGGGATTTCCCATCCCAAGACCAGCACAGGTAGGGCTCCTGCTCGAAGGGCTCGTCTCCGGTTGTAACCTGGCGGCGATTGCTCCCATCGGCGTTGATGACGTAGACGCGGGTGTTGAAAGTATAGGCGATGAACCGGCCGTCGGGGGACCAGGCCGGGCTCTCTCCGCCCGTGCTGGTCAACTGGATCTGATCGCTGCCATCGGGGTACATCACCCAGACCTGAGACCGGCCGCCGCGTTTCGCAGAGAAGACGACGCGCCGACCGTCGGGAGACCAGGAGGGGCTGGGGCCATCGCCCAGGTCCCGTGATTCCGCCCCCCGACCCCGGGCCCGGACAATCAGGCTTTCCTCACCGCCCCGCCATTGGGAGTAAAGGATAGCGCTGCCGTCGGGGGACCAGGCCCGGGCCCCAACCTGGCCCTGGCCCACCAGCTGACGCTGGCCGGAGCTGGAGCTCACCGCATAAATCGGCAGGTTCGGACCCTTGCCCAACTCGGTCATCAAGAACCACTCCCCCTCGGGCGATGGCGCGACCATCTCGCCGATTCCGATGAAGAGGAGCTTCTTCCCACTGCCGTCGGCATTCATCAGGTAAGCCCGACCCTTGGAGACCAGCATCAGGCGTCCGGGCAGTGGTGGCCGGCCACCGACGGAGAGGGGGCTCGACAGGAAGGACCTATCAGCGACAAGAAGGCAGAGGATCACCGACGCCGCCAACGTGGCTGACCACACGAGCCTCCGCGAAGCACCACGGTTGCTGGCCCAGGAGCCGGCGGCGTGGAGGCACCAGGGAACAAGGCCGATCACCAAAAGACACAGGTAAATCCCCTTCATCTCATCCCGGGTCAGGCTCTGTTCTCCGGCATCCACGAAGGTCCAGGCGGCCCAGGGAGAGGTCAGGACTCCCATCAACGCCGCCACCACGCCGGCCTTGACCCGGGCCAGGGCCAAGAGCCTCCGGGCCAAGAAGAAGTTATAACCGGCGATGGCCAGCATCGGCAGCGACATGGTCAGTCCCAGGAGCCGCCAGGGGTGCTCTTCCAGGGTGAGGTCCACGCGGCCGGCCAGCCAGGCCAGCAGGGCGCCGTAGGCCAGGTCGATGAGCGCGCCGCCGACAGTGGCCCACAGGGCCAGCCGCAAGAGCTTCCTTTGCCCCACCTCGGCCGAGACCTCCAGCAGTACCAGGGCCCCGGCCAGGACGAAGGTATTCCAGATGTAGTCGCCGAGGAGCACCACGGGCACCGCAGCCACTGCCAACCACCTGGGCGCCAGAAAGTAGAAGGGCAATAGGGGAGGGAAGAGGTTCAGGACCCTTGAGCTTCTTGTCTTGTCCATGTCTCGGTTCACCGCGGCTTACAGAGGATCTCTTTCACCCTCAAGTTGAAGAAATCCTGGGCGTGAGCGGGCTGGAGCACCACCGCGGTGTCGGCGCCCCGCCCAGTACCGGCGATGGCGATGACCTCCTCATCGGTGCGCGCCAGCCCGGCATCCGCTGCCATGAGGGCCATCTCGCAGGCCACCTTCAATCCCTCACCCAGCACCCGCAGCGTGAAGGCGATGATCTCCTCAGTTTGATAGGTATTGAGCCGGCGCCGCACCGCCCGGCCCACGCCGCCAAAGGCATGGGTAGCAGTTAAGATGGTGGCACCGTGGGCCAGGATCTCCCGGCGGCTCTCCGCGGTCAGCTCCTGGGTGTTCGGTCCTCGGAAGCCCGTGGAATGCGTCACCACCACCAGGTCAAACCCGGTAAAATACCGGGCCGCCGCGGCCCCCGTATCGCCCTTAGTCGTGGCCACCAGGATAGTCTCGATCTCCAACTCCTGGGCCCGGTTCCTGGCGATCTCGAAGGTCCGCTGGGTGTTGGCAGCCCCGGCCTCCGCGAAGTACACGGTTTCCACCCTGATCTCAGGCATCTCCTCTACCCTCCAGGCCAGGTCCCGGCAGCACTGCCTCTCCTTTCCTGGTCAGTCGCCGGTAGAGGGACTGCAGTTGTGCCGGTGAGAGTTGTTTCCCGCTCTCGAAGTATTCCACCGCCACCTGGCCAATGGCCCAGGTCCCGGCCGCGGCGATGCCCCCGGAGATCGCCCACCCCGGCCCCGGCAGGGCCTTGGCCGCCGCTTGAGCCAGGTAGCGCAGGAAAACCCCGGTGGCGATGGTAGCTACCAGCTCCCGGGCATGGTCAGCGGTCATGGGCTCGCCGTAGATAGCGGCTATCCTCAGCACCAGGCGCACCTGGTTGGCGATGAGAAAGGGAATGTCGACGCCGGGGATGGGCTCGGCCCCCACCAGGGCGCTGGTGCCCACGGCGTTGCGGATAGCCCGGTGGGCTGCCTGGCGGCGATATGCCGGGAGTTCGCGCCCAAGGGCCACGGCCAGGGGAGGGTGGGCGTCCACCACCCGGGGCATCAGCATGGTCGCCACGTTGCGGCCGTTCCGGGCGCAAATGGGGACCACCGGCACGCCCAGCTTGTGCGCCAGGTCATCGCGGATGAGAGCCAGATCGCGCTTCACCAGGTCGATCTTGTTCAAGGCCACGATGACCGGCTTACCGGTGAGATGTACCTGTTGAAACAAAGAGAAGTCGGCCTGGCGAATGCCTGCCGCTGCGTCCAAGAGTAAAACCACCACTGTAGCCCGCTCCACGCCCGACAGGGCGATCTGGGCCCGCTCTACGCCGCTGACCTCACCAAAGCCTGGGGTGTCGATGAGAGTGATAGGGCCCAACTCCTCCGTCACCAGCTCCCTGGTGGTGCCCGGCAGGGCCGACACCCGGGAGACCTCTTGCCCTTGCAGCAGATTAAACAGGGTGGACTTTCCCGAGTTCACCGGGCCAATGATGACCACCTTGGCCTCGGCCTCCCGGCTGATCTCGTCCCGCATGGTCTCCCAATCCAGGGAGTTGAGCAGTGAGCGGATCTCCTGCATGACCGTAGGGATCTTCGGCAATTACACCTCCCAGGTCTAGCTCATTCCCGTGGCGCAAGCCATCCCCGAACGACTCTGCTACGGATCACCCAGATTGGGGAACTAATCCGTGAAATCTATAGTTGCTCGTTAACTGCCAGCGGAGGCCCGCATAATATAGCAAATTGAGGCGAAAATTACCAGTGAGCATTTGCCTTAACGCTACGCCACTATATATGGCCAATGGCTGATAGCTGATGGCAGATAGCAGCTAGCGGCTCCCTGTCCTCTGCTTCCTGCTATTTGTTTTTCTGGCATACGACAGGGGTGGCAGCATAAGCGCCAGGGCCTGGAACGGTGCGCGTTATCTAAGTCGACTTAGATTAGGCCCCGCTTATTGACATTTACTTGCCCATTCTGTTATATCCTTGTTAAATTCAGGGACACGATACACAACTATTGGCTTTGGTCTATTTTGGGTATAATGGTTAATCTGGCACAATTAGCCAGGGTTATAGCATCTGGCATTTCCCCTCATGTCACACAGCGAGAAAACCGACAGCAACCGGTGTTCTTTAGGGAGGAAGACTATCGGGGCTGCTTAGAGCTAATGGCGGAATGGTGTGACCGGTGTCAAGTTGCGGTTTATTTTGGACTGCAGCCTTAAGGCTGCAGTCCCAGATTTGCCTCATACCCCTTAGACAAAGATTATCTACTGACCCCAGTGCGCCACATAGAGCTTAGCCCGGTTCGAGGGGGATTGGTTTGGTAAGGGTTGCCTGGGCCTACCCATGGTAGCAGGGGCGCAGCATGCTGCGCCCCTACTCATATCCGGGGTAGAGATGGCTTGTTGGTCAAGGTAAGGCCGATGCTTGAGATTGTCGGAGATTGGCAAGATTTTCTCAGTATGGGCGTAAGAGATGCAGAAATGGAGATGATCTCAAGGCACACTCGGACGGGCTGGCCTCTAGGAAGCGAAGATCTTGTCGGCACTCTCCAAAAGAGGCCTGGTCGCATATTAAGACCGCAAAAACCCGGGCCAAAGCAATTAAGATACGAATGAAGAGAGATAAGTATTGTGTCCCCAGAACGGCCAAGCTCAGCCGCCGCCCCAGATGGACAAGGTGACTTGACCTAAGAGTAACCTCGCCAGCAAGCCTAAGCCCACTAAAAACCGAGCGTAGGCGGTCGGCTGCAAAAGGTGTTAGGCGGCGATTTGCCCCAAAGTTGACGCCAACTTACCTAATGCAGCCGAATGCCTGGTGGCGTGAAACCACAAGGGGAGAGCAGTGCCATCAGAGTGGTAAGAATTGCACTCGATTGAGCAAGTCCTCAGGTTCTCCGGCCTTCGCAATGATTTCCAGGTCGTGGATGCAAGTTCCGATGAAAACACGCAGTTGGTAAGCGTAGATCACACCACGAAAGGGAATGCCTTCTCTCTGTCGTCGAGTGGCCTCGGCAAGAAGGTCATCATCTTGAGTGAAAAGCACGCGCCCCAATTCACCAGCCCGATCAAGTAATCCCGGGTCGTCCATGTCACTCGCGCCGTCTTCATAGACTGTGATCACGTCTACCCCACGCAAGCGAAGCCCGACCGTGATAGCACGCGGCACGTGTTGATCCATATAGAGCGCGATCGCCATTAGATCAACCCTTTGGCCTTTAGTCGAGCCACGAGTGGCGAAGGCCCCACCGCACGCTGAACCTGATCTACAAACTCAAGCCGCCGCTCAATGTCCCGATCAAGCTCTTCCTGATGATCCCAGTAGTAAGCTAAAGCGGCGTATATCTGCCCCAACGTCAAGTAAGGATGTTGGAAGTGTAGCTCCTCTGGACTCCAACCGTAGGCAATTTTTCCCAAGACGAGCTCGACCACCTTCATGGTTGTCCCGGCAATGATCGGGACTTTCGCCTCGTTGAGGACAACGTGCTCGTACCGTGTTTCGACGACAGACATAGGTAGCTACCTCACTCTCTGTAACTATCATATATTATACCACCAAATAGTTCTCCTGCGGAATTACTCATCGTCCGGCCGCCGCCTGACGGCCTGCGCATAAGCCGCCGCGCGGGTCTCGCAGCGTCAACCCTCAATTCAAGGTAGTAGGGTCAGGTCTTGAAACATCATTGTTTAACCGCCGTCCCCTTTGTGATCACTGACAGTAGTATAGTGGATTTTCA
>DYIS01000309.1:2083-3227 GCA_020723545.1 Ktedonobacter racemifer | reverse complement strand
TCAAACCGCTGGTGGAGATGCTCTTCCGCACCCAAGCTCTGGAAGCCGTGATCCGGCTGCTCCTGGCGGCTGCGCTGCTGTTTGCGGCCGAGCGCCTGGGGCGGGGGAACCGCACGCTGGAGAGCGCCACGTGGAAAGACGCCCTGTGGGTGGGCTGCGCCCAGGCGTTGGCGGTGTTTCCCGGAACGTCACGTTCCGGCGCGACGATTGCCGGTGGGATGATGCGCCACTTCGAGCGGCCGGCGGCGGCGCGTTTCGCCTTCTTGCTCTCGCTTCCGGTGATGGTGGCAGCGGGTACCTACGAAACGGTCGGCCTGCTCAAGGATCACGCCGTGGCCGCCGCGCTGCTGCCGCAGATTGCCGCCGGGTTTGTCGCTGCGGCGGTGGTGGGTTATCTGGCGATCCGCTGGTTGTTGGGCTTTTTGGCGAAACGCCCGCTGTACGCCTTCGCCGGATACTGCCTGGCCCTGAGCGCCGTGATGATCGTGTGGATGCTGTTGGGCGGATGAAGGATGATGTGATGGCGAAGCAACCCATCCCCCCTGCCCCCTTCCCCTGCTTCGGGGGCAGGAGTAGGGGTTCAAGTCGCCATAGCTCATGTTGGTTGCTTTTAAGCTGCCTCTGCTTGCTGGCAGCTTGCGCTGCGCCGCCTGTCGCCACGTTAGCGCCTACGCCCCAGGCAGTGTACGCGGCGTACACCCCGGCGTTGCGCCCGTGGCAGGCGCGGCTGATTGAGTGCGCCGCGGCTGCACCCGGAATGGCCTTGTTCACCGAAGAAGCGCCGGCGGGTAGCCTGGATGCGGCCCGTTTCGACGTTTTCTTGCGCCTGGGGTATCCTACCGAGAAAGCGGAGGCCACTTATGCTGCGGCGTTGGAGGAAATGGAAATCCGCGTGATTGTGAACCGCGCCAACCCGGTGGATTCCCTGGAAATCGAGGCGTTGCGCGCTATCTTTGGGGGGCAGATGACTCTTTGGGATAGCGGCAGTCCCATCCAGCCCTGGACGTATCCCACAGGGGACGACGTGCGCCAGGGGTTCGAGGCGGCCCTGGGGACGCCGTTCCCGCTCGCTCCTCAGGCGCTCCTGGCCCCCGATCCGGCGGCGATGCTCGAGGCGGTCTCCGCCGACCCCGCGGCAATCGGG
>DYIS01000309.1:525-2073 GCA_020723545.1 Ktedonobacter racemifer | reverse complement strand
TGTCGTTAAACCAAAAGCTGGCGGATGATCTTCGCCAGCCGGTGTTGGCCTTTGCCGCAGGGGAGCCAAAGGGAGCGGCGCGGGCCTGGTGGGTCTGCCTGCAAGCGGCGGGACAACCCTAATCTTTTGCTTCGGGCGAGAAGATGCACACCCGATCACGCCCGCTATTCTTGGCCTGATAAAGGGCTATATCGGCGTGCAAAACCAGTTTCTGGAAGGAATCGTCGTTCTCTTCCATATCCAGCCCGGCGATGCCGAAACTGGAATGAAAATAAACCAGTTCCTGGTTGGTGAGGTGAATGGGGGAATTGTTGATTTCCTCGCGCAGGCGCTCGGCGACCGACTCGGCCTCGCCCAACATGGCCCCTGGTAAGACGATGAAGAATTCTTCGCCGCCCCAACGCCCTGCCAGGTCGTATTCGCGTTTGCCGCGCTTGATCAGTGTAGCCAGCAGCATCAGGGCCTGATCGCCGATCAGGTGCCCGTGCCGGTCATTGATTTGCTTGAAATAATCCAGATCCATCATGATGGCGCTGAGTGGAGAGCTTTCGCGTTGCGCCCGGGCAATTTCGCGGTTGGCAAGCTGGATCAAAGCCCGGCGGTTGAGCAGCCCGGTCAAACTGTCGTAGGTGGCGAGCATCTCGAGCTTTCCCATCGCTTCGCGCAGGCGCATTTCCAGGTCTAAAATGCGCTCGCCGATGGCGACGCGAGCGCGTAGCTCGCCGAGATCGCACGGTTTCGTAAGGTAGTCGTCGGCGCCCGATTGCAGCCCGCCGACAATGTCGTCCTGGCCGCCGCGGGCGGTGAGCAAGATGATATAGGTGTAATGGGGGAATTGCGCTTGGCGAATCCGGTTGATCAGGGCGGGGCCATCCAGCCCCGGCATCATCCAATCGGTGATGACAAAGGGAATGCTCTCGTTTTGCAGCATGTTCCAGGCTGCCTGGCCGTCGGGCGCCTCCAGGATTTCATATCCCCGGTATCGAAGGATGGCCTCGAGTAGTCGCCGATAAGATGAGTCGTCGTCAGCGATCAGGACTCTCATAGCGTATGCGTGATGGAGATTAGTGGATGTTCGGTTGACCGTAGAGATACCAGTAGGTTTCGGTGGGAAAGCCCGCCTCGATCTCCGCCGGCCAGATAAACCCGCCGGGCTGCCAGCGGGTTTTGAGACGCAGGTCAACCTCTTCGAGGTGAGCCAGCTCGCCCGGCGGAATAGCGCGATTCTCTTCGGCCAGCAGATGCAGCATGACGCGCAGCCGCGCTTCGTAGGGGTAGCGGTCGCGCTGGGCGCCAGGGGCGTGCAACAGATCATCTACGAAGTTACGCCACAAACCCAGGCGGGCGTGAAAAGCGCGTGCAGCCTTCTGTTCCCAGGCAGAGCGCTATTGGGCGCGGGCGGTTTCGATGCGGGCGAAAACACTTTGTCGCCGGGCGTCTGCCGGCGCGGAAAGTGTTTGGGCAGACAAGCGTTTTTGGGCCAACAGGAGGCTTTCCAGGCTCAGGGTCGGGAAAGGCGGTTCTCCTGCGAGTGCAGAGCCGCCCAAC
>DYIS01000309.1:0-493 GCA_020723545.1 Ktedonobacter racemifer | reverse complement strand
TTTGGAGAGCAGAAAGTTTTCCAAGGCGCTGGCCGCTGCCTGGAGATATTGGAGATCATGTTCGATGGTAGGCAAAGGTATTGTCCTATCTGGAAGCTGAGTGAATTCGCAGGGATCGGCGGCCAGCCTGGAATTATTGGATACGTTGTAGCACTTCTCTAACGGCGGTGAGCAGCTTATCAGGGGTGGTAGGCTTGACCAGATATTTAGCCGCCCCCATATCCTTGGCTTTCACGATGGTATCGAGGCTGCTCTTGGCAGAAAGAAAGATGACGGGCGGCATGGGGTGCAGCGCCAACTCGAGGGAGTTGTAAATATCGAAGCCAGAATGCCCAGGCATCATAATATCGAGCAAAACCAGGTCGAACATCTCGTGTTGCTTGTCAGCAAATACCACCCGGTCGGCGACTTCTCCCCAGGAAGTGGCGGTGGTGATCTTGTAGCCGGCCTTTTGCAGGACGACTCGTAGCATGTCTACCGTGTCGAGATCGTC
>DYIS01000308.1 GCA_020723545.1 Ktedonobacter racemifer | reverse complement strand
AGCGCGCGAAGCATCCGCTCACCTATCTGTTCTGGGAGACCACCTTGCGCTGCAACCTGTCCTGCCGCCACTGCGGCTCCAGTTGCGGGCCGCGCTCCCCGGTGGAGGAGCTCTCCACTCAAGAGATTAAAGACGCTCTTTCTACTGTGGCGGCAGATTATGTGGCACCTGGCATCATGCTGGCCATCACCGGCGGTGAACCGTTGCTGCGACCGGACCTTTTTGAGGTGATGAATCTGGCCCATGAGTTGGGGTTTTCCTGGGGTATGGTCACCAACGGCACCCTGGTGACGCCAGAGGTGGTAGCGAAGTGCAAAGACGCCGGGATGAGCACGGTCACCGTTAGCCTGGACGGCCTGGAGGAGACCCATGATTTCATCCGTGGTAAGGGTTCCTTCCGACGGGCCGTACAGGGCGCTGAGCTCCTGGTCAAGGCCGGATTCCCATTGGTGCAGGTTACTGCTTGCATCAGCCAGTATAACTTCGGCGAACTGGAGGGCCTTCACCGCCTTGTCCGAGACCTGGGAGTGGATGAATGGCGGCTACTCACCATTACTCCCATCGGCCGGGCTCGGGATGATCCCGAGCTGCTCTTGCAGCCAGGGCAGTTGCGCGAACTGCTTGATTTTATCCGTGAGCAACGCCGGGCGCTGCCCATTGGGGCCAGGAACATAAAATCTCCGGCCATGGCTGCATCCAGGCCTCCGAGCCCGCCTGTCGTCCTCTTCGAAGAAGAGGGTTTTTTGGGACCTGACTACGAGGGAGAGGTCCGCGAGTCCTACTTCGCCTGCTACGCCGGGGTGAACGTGGGCAGCATCCTGGCCGACGGCAGTATCAGCGCCTGTCCCAATCTGCCACGGCATCTGGCCCAGGGCAACGTGTGTCGAGAGCGCTTTTCTCTGGCCTGGGAGAAAAGGTACCAGTTATTCCGCGATACCTCCTGGAAACGCTGTCGGATGTGCTCGTCCTGCCAGTGGTGGGGTTTCTGCCAGGGAAACGGATTGCACCTGTGGGATTTCGAAAGAGGGGAACCTATGCTGTGCCATTGGCGTCTATTAAGAGAGACAGAAGGGGGTAAGGGGATAGCTGATAGCTGATGGCATCTGCTATCTGTTACCCGCTATGGGGATGTGGGGTGAGGCCAGGAGAAGATTGACATGAAAGACAGGCTGGAGCGCTACTGGTGGGCATTCTGTTTATGGCTCTTGGGCATGGCTAGCCTGGGGGCAGGGCCTCCGACACCCACGCCGCCGATCAGGATCTTGTATGGGCCGCCACAGCCGCTGTACGGCATCCCGCCCACTGTGAAATACGGCCCGCCGCCATGGGTCACGTCGACACCCTGGCCCACCCCCACGCCGGGGAAGATAGACCCCTGGACCGCGGTGGGCATGGGGTTGGGTGCCCTTTGCTGCCTGGTGCTGTTGGTGGCCCTGGTGGCGGTAGGGGTGGTCTGGTACCTGCGCCGTAGCAAGCGGCAATAGACGTGCACGTCAGCCCATACCGGTTCTTAAAAGAAATCCTCTGCACGGCTTCCGCTTGACACAGAGGCATCATGTGGTTATACTTCGCGCTGATGAAGACGGCGGAATACCAGGCCTCTGCAGCAGCACTGACCACCAGGTTACACCATCCGGCGGTCAGAGGGGCAGTCACCGACACTGCCCTCCTTTTCCTGGCCAGCATGTTGGGGAACCTGGGCAATTATCTCTATCAGTTCTTTATGAGCCAGCGGCTCTCTCCGGGAGACTACGGGCTCTTGAACGCCCTCCTGGGCTCCTTCATGATCCTGGCCATACCCGCCAGCGCCGTCGGCCTGATCACCATGCGTCGAGCCGCTGCCCTGGCGGCGACCCAACAATACGATGCGATATACGCCAACTTCCTGGGTTGCTTTCGGCGGATCACGCCCTACCTGGCCGTGGGCTTTCTCGCCTATCTTTTGCTTTCACCCGCCCTGCTCTCTTACGTGCGCGGTGCCACCCTGCTGCCCCTCTGGCTGGTGGGGGTCAGCGCGGTGCTCTCGCTGTACGCGCCCGCGGCCACGGGCACGCTACAGGGGCTGCAATGGTTCAAAGCCCTGAGCCTGAGCGCGGTCTTGGGCAGCGGTGCCAAGGTTGGGCTGGGTGTCCTGCTGGTGGTCTTGGGCTTTGGCCTGGATGGCGCCCTGGGGGCCGTCGTCCTGGCCATCATGGTGGGGATAGGCTATGCCTTTTGGGCGGTGCGGCGGGGGCTGTCGGCACGGCGCCCATGGGTTGAGCCCGTAACCCGGGGCTTGAAGGCTCAGGCCGAGCAGGTCTGGGTGGCGGTTGCGGCCTATGCTGGTCTCACGGTCTTCTTGAGTGCCGACATCATCTTCGCCCGGCACTACCTGGACCCTGGCCAGAGCGGCTACTACGCGGTGGTCTCCCTCCTGGGCAAGATAGCCTTCTACCTGCCGGGGGTGATCGTCACCATTCTGTTGCCCAAGGCCGTGGCGGCCCGGGCCACCGGGCACAACGCTGCCCCTTACCTCTGGCTGGGGCTGGGTGCCATCGTCCTTTCCAGCCTGGCCCTGTTGGTCCCTTACACGTTAGCCCCCACCTTTTTCATAAAGACGCTCTTCGGGGCCAAGTACCTGGCTCTGGGTGATGAGGGGTTGCTGGTGGCATATACCGTGGCCATGTCCGTCCTGGCCCTGGTCAATTACACGGCCAGCTACCACCTGGCCCTGCGCACCCGGCGTTTCGTTTTCGGCCTGGCCCTGGGCTGTCTGGCGGCGGTGGGGGCCATGCAGGTCTGGCACGCTTCGCCCATCCAACTGGTGCTGGGCCTGGGGCTCGGTGCCCTGGTGGCCCTGGCGGGCATGACCCCGCCGGCCCTGGCTTTGGTCGGCGCACTCAAGGAGCTGAGCGTTGGAGTTTGGCAAGATCTCCGTGATCATGCCCGCCTATAACGAGGAGGGCCATATCGCCGGCAGCATCGCCGAGACCGTTCGCGCGCTCTCTGGCCTGGACTTCCAGCTCATCGTGGTGGACGATGGCAGCCTGGACCGCACTTTTCAGGTTGCACGGGAGGCCGCCGGGGATGACCAACGGATCAGCGTGTTGCGCTATCCCACCAACGCCGGCAAAGGCGCGGCCTTGCGTTTCGGCTTTCAAGAGGCAACCGGTGACCTGGTGGCCTTCCTGGACGCGGACCTGGACCTCCACCCCGAGCAGCTCTGGACCCTCTACGCGGTGATGCAACAAACGGGGGCTGACGTGGTCATC
>DYIS01000307.1 GCA_020723545.1 Ktedonobacter racemifer | reverse complement strand
TCGGATAGCTCGGCCAGCCGTCCGTCCACGAGCGCGGCCACCGTGGGGAGCTCTCCGGCGATTTGGGCCGCCTGCACAAAAGCGGCCAGCGGCGTGCCCACGGCCCCGCGGAGCATACGGCCATCGGGAAAGCTCAACTGCACGTCAGTCCGAGGCGAGCCGGGCTGGATGTCGAAGCCCATCTTGCTTTCTTTGCTAGTTTAAAGAAGACAGAGCCCGCCAGTGTGGGCGAAATTCATCCCGAGCAGGCCTGGAAACTGTAGCACAGAGCCGCGAAAAAGTCAAAACCGGGGACGTGCGATTTGAAAATCGGGCCAGATGTGGTATAATAGCCCCCGGTAAGTGTAAGCAGCACTCCTCGCTTCAACGAGTTAGAAAGACGCTGCTTTCCCCAACCCGGGGAAGGCAGTTTTTGTTGGTCAACAGGACATAAGGTGATCGTGCCATGACTTTGCTAGACAAGCTGGAAGGTGTCGAGAAGAGGTACGAAGAGCTCACCCAGCTCATGGCCAGCCCCGACGTGGCCACGGACCCTGAGCTGGTGGCAAAATATGCCCGAGAGCGGGCGGACATGGAGGCCGTAGTCGACAAATACCGGGAATACAAGCGCCTCGAGCACGACATCGCCGCCACCGAGGGCCTGCTCGCCGAGGAACAGGATCAGGAGATGCGCGAACTGGCCCGGGAGGAGTTGACCGATCTGACGCGGCGTCGCGATCAGGCCCTGGAGGCTATCAAACTGTTGCTCCTTCCCAGGGACCGCCAGGATGAGAAGGACGTGATCATGGAGATCCGGGCGGGCACCGGAGGAGACGAGGCCGGGCTCTTCGCCGCCGACCTGTTTCGCATGTACACCCGCTTCGCCGAAATCCAGGGTTGGGATGCGGAAGTGGTGAACGCCAACCAGAGCGGCATCGGCGGATTCAAGGAGATAGTATTCGAGATCAAGGGTCGGGGGGCCTATTCGCGCCTTAAATACGAGAGCGGCGTGCATCGGGTACAGCGGGTGCCGCTGACCGAGGCCGCCGGGCGCATTCACACCTCCACCGCCACGGTGGCCGTCTTGCCCGCGGTGGAGGAGGTGGAGGTGCAGATCAACCCCGACGACCTGCGCATTGACATCTTCCATTCCGGCGGGGCCGGCGGCCAGAACGTGAACAAGGTGGCCACCGCCGTGCGGATCACTCACCTGCCTACAGGTATGGTGGTCACCTGCCAGGACGAGCGCTCCCAGCTCAAGAATAAGCTCAAGGCCACGTCGGTGTTGCGGGCGAAGCTCTACGATGCCGAGCAGCGCAAGCAGCAGTCAGAGATCACCGAGGTCCGCCGTTCCCAGGTGGGCACTGGCGAGCGGGCGGAGAAGATCCGCACTTACAATTTCCCTCAGGACCGCCTGACCGACCACCGCATCGGCCTCACCCTGCACAACCTTCCCAGCATCCTGGCGGGCAACCTCCAGGAGCTCATCGACGCCATCGCCACCGCGGACCAGGCCGAAAAACTGAAGGCTGCCGGCATGGCCGCTTAAGCCAGGCCGTTCGGGGAGTTCGCCGGGTGAGGCTTCGACACCACGATGCACGTTGAACGTTCGCACGTTTAACGTTCAACGTTGCTGTGTCGTGGGGGTTTGCCGACAGGCGTTTCACCAGCGCAGACCGAGCCACTTGCGCTTCATCACCGTCTTCCTCTGGAGAAAACTCATCAGGGGGCACGATTGGCCGGGGAGTTCTCTTTCGACGTGGTCTCGGAATTCGACCGCCAGGAGCTGGTGAACGCCGTGGACCAGACCCGGCGGGAGCTGCGCACGCGCTACGATCTAAAGAACACCAAGAGCGAGGTGGCGTTGGAGAAAGACCAGATCGTGGTGGCCACGGAGAGCGAGTTCGTGCTGCGCAGCATCAAAGACCTGCTAGAATCAAAGGTGGTCCGGCGGGGGTTGTCCCTGAAGATCTTGAGGTTCGAAAAGCCGGAGCAGGCGGCTCAGGGACGGGTGCGCCAAACCATTAAGCTCCAGCGAGGCATCTCCCAGGAGCTGGCCCGCGAGATCACCAAACTCCTGCGAGACGACCTCCCCAGGGTCCGGCCGCAGGTCCAGGGAGATGCGGTGCGCGTGGCCAGCAAGAGCAAGGACGAGCTCCAGGCAGCCATCCGTCTCCTCAAGGAGAGGGAATTTCCAGTGGCACTGCAGTTCACGAACTACCGGTAGAGGCCGAAAGCGGGCCCTATCGGAGCCCGGACGAGGCCTGAGCCAGCCGGGCCTCGTACTGCCGCCGGTAATACTCCTTGTACTCGCCGGACTTGATCTTACGCCACCACCACTGGTGGTCTACGTACCAGCGCACCGTCTTCTCCAGGGCCTCCTCAAAGGTATGCTCGCCCCTCCAGCCCAGGGCCTTGACCTTGTCGCAGTTCAGGGAATACCGCCGGTCGTGTCCTGGGCGGTCGGCCACGTAGCGGATCAGGCTCTCCGGCTTGCCCAGGAGCCGCAGTATCTCTCGGGCCATGTGGATATTCACCGTTTCCGAGTCCGGCCCCACATTGTAGGCCTCGCCCACCTGCCCCCGGTGCAGGACGACGTCTATGCCCTGGCAGTGATCCAGGACGTACTGGTAGGGCCGCATCTGGTGGCCATCGCCGTAGACCGGCAGCGGCTGGTCGTCGATGGCGTTGGTGATAAAAAGGGGGACCGCGTTCTCCGGGTATTGGTAGGGCCCGATGTTGTTGGCACCCCGGGTTACGGTGATGGGCACCCCGTAGGTGACGTGGTAGGCATGGATCAGGTGCTCCGCGCCGGCCTTGCTGGCAGCATAAGGGCTGCGGGCTTCCAGGCGGTCATCCTCCCGAGAGGAACCCTCCAGCACCTCGCCATAGACCTCGTCGGTCGAAATATGGTGCAGACGCTCCAGACCGAACTGCTTTGCCGCCTCCAGGAGCACGTAGGTGCCGTACACGTCGGTCTTGATGAAGGCATCCGGGTCCATGATGGAGCGGTCCACGTGGGTTTCGGCGGCGAAATTCACGATGGTGTCTATCCGATACTGGCGCACTACCTGGCTCACCATCTGGGCATCGCAGATGTCGCCTCGAATAAAAACGTAGCGGGGGTCCCCGGCCACGTCCAGGAGGTTGTCCAGGTTGCCTCGATAATTCAGCTTATCATAGACCACCAGTCGGTAGTTGGGGTATCTTTCCAGCAGGTAGCGCACGAAGTTGCTGCCAATGAAGCCAGCCCCCCCGGCGATCAAGAGGTTTT
>DYIS01000306.1 GCA_020723545.1 Ktedonobacter racemifer | reverse complement strand
GCCAGCCTGGCCCGCCAGGCTGGCTCGTTGGGCGGTCTGCCCCAGGCTGATCAGGCGGTCCAGGGAGGCGAGCATCTGGCCCCGTTTCCCCAGGCCGTCCAGGGCACCGGCCTTGATCAGGCTTTCCAGCACTCGCTTGTTGGCAGCCTGTAGAGTAGCCCGCCGGCAGAAGTCATCCAGGCTTTGGAAAGGCCCGCCACTATCCCGGGCGGCGATGATCTCCTGCACCGGCCCCTCGCCCACGTTCTTGATGGCCGCCAGTCCAAAGCGGATGCCCTGGGGCGTCGTGTCCTCGATGGTGAACGTGGCCTGGCTGCGGTTGATGTCAGGAGGCAAAACCGGGATGCCCAAACGGCGACACTCGACCACGGCGGTGACGATCTTGTCGGTGTTGCCCAGGGCGCTCTCCAACACCGCCGTCATGTATTCCACCGGATAGTTGGCTTTGAGATAGGCTGTCTGGTAGGCCACCATGGCGTAGCAGGCAGCGTGAGCGGCATTGAAGGCGTAGCCGGCGAAGGGCTGGATCAGGTCAAAGATCTTCACCGCCAACTCCTGATCGTAGCCCTGCTTGCGGGCGCCGGCGATGAAGTGCTCCCGCTCTTTCTTCATCTCCTCGGGCTTCTTTTTGCCCATGGCTCGACGCAGGATATCCGCCTGGCCCAGGGAATAGCCAGCGATGGCCCGGGCGATGAACAGCACCTGATCCTGATAGACTAGGACCCCATAGGTTGGCTTTAGTATCGATTCCAGAGCGGGGTGAAGGTAGGAAATAGGTATCTCCCCGTGCTTGGCTTTGATGAAGGTCGGTATGTGGGCCATGGGGCCTGGACGATACAGAGCCACCATGGCTGCCAGGTCGCTGACCGAGGTGGGCCGTAGCTCCTTGATGTAGCGGCGCATGCCCGCGCCCTCCAGTTGGAAAACCCCAGCGGTCTCGCCCTCGCTGAGCATGGCAAAGGTCCGGGCATCATCCAGGGGAAGGCGTTGCCAATCCAGCGACAAGCCCCGGTTCTCCCTCACCAGTTCCACTGTGCGCCCCAGAATGGTCAGGTTGGCCAGGCCCAGGAAATCCATCTTGAGCAGGCCGATCTTCTCCAGGGCTCCCATGTGATACTGCGTCATTACCCCTTCTTCGTCCTTGCTTGCCCGCAACAGGGGGACGTGCTCGATGAGGGGGTCCCGGGAGATGACCACACCAGCGGCATGGGTGGAGGCATGACGGGCCACGCCCTCCAGGCTCTTGGCAGTGTCGATAAGCCGGCAGATGGCCTGGTCGCCCTCGTACTTCTCTCGAAGCTCTCGGTTCTCAGCCATAGCCCGGTCGATGGTTATGCCCACCGGCAGGGCTGGCACCAGTTTAGCCATAGAGTCCACCACCGGCAACGGGTAGCCGAGAACCCTCCCCACGTCGCGGATGGCCGCCCGGGCTCCCAGGGTGCCGAAGGTGATGATCTGAGCCACGTGCTCGTGGCCGTATTTGCTGGTCACATAATCGATCATCTCCCCCCGGCGGTTGTCGGCAAAATCCACGTCGAAGTCCGGCATTTCCTTGCGCTCCACGTTCAGGAAGCGCTCGAAGGCCAGGTTGTTGGCCAGGGGATCGATATCGGTGATGCGCAGGCTGTAAGAGACAATGCTGCCCGCGGCAGAGCCCCTCAGGCCGAAGGGGATGCCACGCCGTCGGGCGTAGGAGATGAAATCCCAGACGATCAAGAAATAGAGGGCCAATCCGGTCTGTTCGATAACCGAGAGCTCGTAATGGAGCCTTTGCTCCACCTCAGGAGTGATCGGCTCGTACCGCTCCCCGATACCCTCCTGGCAAAGATGTCGCAGATATGATTCCGGGGTGAAGCCCTGGGGAACCGCGAACTCGGGCAGGTGCAGCCGGCCCGAGTCAAGCTTCAGGTTACAGGCCTGGGCGATGACCCGAGTGTTATCCAGGGCCTGGGGCACCTCAGAGAAAAGGGCCTCCATCTCCTGGGGGCTGCGCAGGTGATAGCCGTTGCCCTCCATGCGCATGTGCTTGGGATCCCCAAGGGTGGTATTGGTTTGAATACATAGGAGGATCTCCTGGGAGGAGGCGTCGCCCGGTTCCACATAGTGCACGTCGTTGGCAGCCACCAGGGGAATGCCCGACTCGCGGCTCAGCGCCACCATCTCCCGATTAACCCTGGCCAGCTCAGGGATGTCGTGCTCCTGGAGTTCCAGGTAGAAGTTCTCCGGCCCGAACACCTCCCGGTACCAGGAGGCAGCCCGACGGGCGCCCTCCAGGTCACCGGAGGCCAGAAGCCGGGGAATCTCGCCGGAGCCACAACTGGTCATGGCGATGAGGCCGTGATGGCACTGCGCCAGAAGCTCCCGGTCGATCCGGGGTTTGTAATAGTAGCCGTTTAAGTGAGCCTCGGTGGTGAGCTTGATCAGATTGCGGTAGCCGGTGCGGTTGGTGGCCAGGAGGATCAGATGAAAGGGATTGGCGTCCAGCTTGGGCACTCTCTGATCGCGACCCCGGGGCGCCAGGTACATTTCGCAGCCGATGATCGGCTTGATCCCCTGCTCCTTTGCCGCCAGATAAAAGTCGATGACACCGTACATCGCCCCGTGGTCGGTGATGGCCATAGCCTCCATGCCCATTTCTCGGGCGCGGGCTACGAGCTTATCGATCTTGGATAGGCCATCCAGGAGGCTATATTCGGTGTGCACGTGAAGATGGGTGAAAGAGGACATATTCTTTACTGGTTAAAGAATGGTTTAGCGTATTATACCATAGGCGCGACCCGCTGTTGACCGCTCCAACCTTAAATTGAAGCGTCTCTCGTTCGATTGGCAGGAAGGCCCTGACTATGTTATACTGATATATAAGGGCATGCTTCTTTACTAGTTAAAGAAGGTGTGATTTCGGCTTGCTCAAACAAGGGGGTTGAAGGCAATGATCAAGAAAGCACCTTCGGGCAAGGCTGGAGTAACGCTGGTGACCTTTGAATTCCCCACTGCGAGCGGAGAGTGTCCACCTGGTGGGAGACTTCAATGGCTGGGACCAAACCTCCCACCCTCTCACCAGAGGCAGAAGCGACGATGCCTGGAGCATCACCCTGGAGTTGGAAGCTGGCCGCGAGTACCAGTTCCGGTATCTGGTGGATGGCAAAGAGTGGCACAACGATTGGAAAGCGGACAAATATGTGCCCAACAATTTCGGCGGCGACAATTCCGTGGTAACCACCTGAACCAGCGCCAGCTTGAGCAACCAAAGTTGTAGGGGCGGGTTTCATACCCGCCCC
>DYIS01000305.1 GCA_020723545.1 Ktedonobacter racemifer | reverse complement strand
CAGGACCCCGGCGATGCCGCCAGGTACCGATCCGGCGAGGATGAACCATAGAAGGCTCTGACCGTGATAGCGCACCCGGCCTCGACCGGCAAGGCCTTCCAGGAACCCGGCCAGGAGGCTCACCCAGTCACCCCAGAAATAGGCGAGCAAGGCCGCCAGCGTGCCCAGGTGCAGGGCCACGTCGAAGGTCAGGCCGGGGTCGGGCCAGCCCAGGAGCCACGGGACGATTATCAGGTGGGCCGAGCTGGAGATGGGGATGAACTCGGTGAGGCCCTGAACCAGCCCCAGGACGACGGCTTGCAGTGGGCTCACGGCTTACCTCGAGAGGAGCGTCTCACGTTGCGCAGTTCTGATCGCCAAGCAGGTTGCCGGGATTATGATTTCCCCTCCACTGGATCAGCGCTCGCCTCGCCCGTGGCGGCCATGGCCGCCTGCCCCAGGGCCTTTTCCCCTGCGCCGCCGAAGCTCTCCTTCTTGCTATACCAGAGGGCAGCGCCCACCAGGCTCAGGGTCCCGGCCATGGTCAGGCCGATGGCCAGGCTGACCTGCCCGCGCTGCTGCACGATCAAAGGTACCACCAGCAACGAAACCAGGTTGATCACCTTGATCATGGGGTTCAAGGCGGGGCCCGAGGTGTCTTTCAGGGGGTCACCCACAGTATCGCCCACCACGGAAGCCTTGTGAGCGTCGGAGCCCTTGCCACCGTACAAGCCATCCTCGATGGTCTTCTTGGCATTATCCCAGGCGCCGCCGGCGTTGGCCATGAACACCGCCATGAGCTGACCGGAGAGGATCACCCCGGCCAGGAAGCCGCCCAGGGCTGCCTCGTGGAGCAGAAAGCCCACGATGATCGGCGAAAGCACCGCCAGGGCCCCCACTCCCAGCAGCTCCTTCTGGGCCGCGGCGGTGCAGATGGAAACCGCCCGGCCGTAGTCGGGCTTCACCCTGCCCTCCATCAGGCCCGGGATGCGAAACTGTCGCCGTACCTCATTGACGATGAGATAGGCAGAACGGCCCACCGCTCGAATGGTCAGCGAGCTGAATAGGAAGGGTATGGCGCCGCCGATGAGCATGCCGATGAAGACCTCGGGGTTGGCGACGTTGATCAGGAACGCCTCTGGCGCCGACAGGCCCAGTTTCGTCAGCTCGACGATCACCGTATCGCCGTAGGCGCCGAAAAGCGAAACCGCGGCGATCACCGCGGAGCCGATGGCGATGCCTTTGGTGATGGCCTTGGTGGTGTTGCCGACGGCGTCCAGGTCGGCCATGATCTGCCGGGCCTTGGGCTCCAGCCCCACCATCTCACCGATGCCGTTGGCGTTGTCGGCGATGGGTCCGAAGGCGTCCATGGAGATGTTGTTGCCGGTGAGGGTCAACTGGCCGATGCCACACAGGGCCACGCCGTACAGGATCATGGTCACCGGCTCGCCGCGGAAGATGACTACCGAGGCGAAGATGGCGGCGGAGATGACGAAGATGGCCCACACGCTGGACTCCAGGCCCACAGAGAGGCCGGAGAGGATGGTGGTGGCCGCGCCAGTCTGGGTGGACCTGGCGATCTCTTTGACTGGTGATTTGTCCGTGCCGGTGAAATACTCCGTCAGGTTATTGGTGACCACTGCCAGGAGTATCCCGGCCAGGGTGGCGAAGGCCACTCGTAGGTCGCCTACGTATAGGTAAGCCAGGGCGAAGAAGCCCACGATGGAGATGAGGGCGGCCAGCCGGAAGCCCCGGTCGATGGCCCGGAAGGGGTTCTCCTGCTCGCCGGCGGACCGGACCGAATAGGTGCTGATGATGGAGGAAACCACGCCGATGGCCCGGACCAAAAGCGGGAAGAGGATCCATTTCAGGTTGAATGGCTGGATGGCCAGGCCCAGGATCATGGCCGAGACGATGGTGACCTCGTATGACTCGAAGATATCCGCGGCCATCCCGGCGCAATCGCCCACGTTGTCGCCCACCAGGTCCGCCACCACTGCGGCGTTGCGGGGATCATCCTCGGGGACATTTTGCTCAACCTTGCCCACCAGGTCCGCCCCCACGTCGGCGGCCTTGGTGTAGATGCCACCGCCCACGCGCATGAAGAGGGCGATGAGGGTGCCGCCGAAGCCGAAGCCCAGGAGCACCTCCGGGGCCAGCTTGCCGTAGATGATGAAGATGATGGTGCCGCCTAAAAGACCCAGGCCGTCAGTGAGCATCCCGGTGATGGTGCCGGTGCGATAGGCGATGCGCAGGGCCTCGCCCAGGCTACGGCGGGCAGCCGAGGCCACCCGGACGTTTGCCAATACCGCCATGCGCATGCCGATCTGGCCCACCGACAGCGAGAACAGGGAACCCATCAGGAAGGCCCCCGCTCGGCCGATGGAGACGAAGCTATCGGCCCCGGCCAGGGCCGCCGTCAGGTACAGGGCGATGGTGAGGACCCCGATGAAGATGACGATGGCCCGGAATTGGCGGCCCAGGTAGGCCACCGCGCCCTCCCGGATCGCCCGGGAGACCTCCTGCATCTGGGCGTTGCCCTGATCCTCCCGGAGGATCTGGCGGGTCAGGTAGACCGCGTAGAGGAGCCCCAATATGGCTATCCCCAGGACACTCCACATGGCATACCCTTCATAGGGCTGCGCGTATTGCATGGATTATTCCTTCCCTCCCACTAAAATGCTTACCGAGGCCGTAAATGGGGACCAGTCATTGGGACTGGCTGTGAAACCACTGCGACCATGCCGCTCTCGGCAGCGAGTCGGCCAAAAGCACGCCAAGTTTACCAGCTTTTCCTGACTCGGTCAAGAGGGCCGCGGCTCTATACTGAAATGTGTGGACGGGACCCCGAAGGGGGTGAGGTCTAGGTATAAGCCTGGCGATCAATGCGATTGGGCGCCTACCCTGTATTTACGAGGCGTGCGATTGCGAAACGAACCCATTCGCTGCGACGGCTAAAAACCCTTGCACGACTCAGGAAGGCGTGCTACAATAAAAGGACTGTCAACAATATGGAGGGCCGTCCCAGGAATGCCCCAGGATAAGATCGTCGTACGCGGCGCCCGCGAGCACAATCTCAAGAACATCAACGTGGAGATGCCTCGCGATAAGCTGGTGGTGATCACCGGCCTGTCCGGCTCCGGGAAGTCCAGCCTGGCCTTCGACACCATCTATGCCGAGGGCCAACGCCGCTACGTGGAGTCCCTCTCAGCCTACGCCCGGCAGTTTCTGGGCCAGATGGAGAAGCCTGACGTGGATTACATCGAGGGCCTCTCCCCGGCCATTTCCATCGATCAGAAGGGC
>DYIS01000304.1 GCA_020723545.1 Ktedonobacter racemifer | reverse complement strand
ATGAAGATACTTTTTCTGACCCCTGGCCTGCCCTATCCGCCCAACAAGGGTACCTCCATCAGGAACTACAACCTTATCAAACAACTTTCGGCCCGCCATGAGGTCCATCTTCTGTCGTTCGTGTGGTCCGAGGAGGAGCTGGCCTGGCTTCCCGCTCTCCGGGAGTGCTGCCAGAGCATCGAAACGGTGATGGCGCCCCGGCGAGGATTCGCCAGGCGCGCGCTCAGAGTGTTTCTCTCCCCGCTGCCAGACATGGCCCTGAGGCTCCCCTCGCCTGAATTCCGAGCGAAGCTCGCGGTCATGCTGGGGCGAGAGCCCTTTGATCTGATCCAGGTAGAGGGCATCGAGTTGGCCCAGTATGGGTTGGATTTGATCAATGGGGACATATCCTTGGTCCACCCGGCGCCTTCTAGCGTCTTCGATAACCACAACGCCGAATACATCCTGCAACAGAGGGCGTGGGAGATCGATCGGCGCTATCCCCTGCGCTGGGCTGGTGCCCTTTATTCCTTCATTCAATGGCGCAAGCTGAGGGCTTACGAGGCCATGGTATGCCGGTCTTTCGATAAGGTCATCGCCGTATCGGAGGCTGACCGCAACGCCCTGCACCGCATCGTCCCACAGGTGGACATCGCGGTGGTGCCCAATGGTGTGGACTGCGCGCTTTTCTCCAGTCAGGTCCCGGCCGAGGCATATCCGGCGCCCGAGTCCAGGATCAAACATGAAGCCTCTTTAATTTTCACCGGCACCATGGATTTTCGCCCCAATATCGACGCGGTGACCTGGTTCTGCCAGGAGGTGTTGCCTCTGATCAAGAAGGACATCTTTCACGTTCACTTCTACATCGTAGGCAAGAGCCCACCTCCCGAGGTGCGGCGGTTGGGCGAAGATCCAGCAGTCACGGTGACCGGTTACGTGGACGACGTGCGCCCCTACATGATCCACTCCCGGGTCTACGTCGTGCCCCTGCGCATGGGCAGCGGCACCAGACTCAAAGTACTCCAGGCCATGGCCATGGGGATACCGGTTGTGTCCACCACTGCTGGCGCCGAAGGCATTGCGGCCAGGCCCGGCGAGGACATCCTGATTGCCGACGACCCTACGACCTTTGCCCAGCAGGTGGTCAACCTTCTCAATGACGAGGAGAGGCGCAAGAAAATGGCCGCCAGAGGCCGGGCCTTGATGGAGGCCAGTTACGACTGGGCGGTGGTCGTCCCACGGCTGGAACACGTTTATTCGCAACTGAAGCACCTGCCGGCGGACGAGCAAGGGGCGGCCGGTTGAGACCCTTTACCGGTAAAGAAAGTGCCAAGAGACGGTGGCGATGGAGAAGGAGGACCCTGGTGTCCCTGACCCTGGCGGTGGTGAGCTTTGCCCTGGCCATGGCCGTTTTTCTGTCTTTCCCAGGCCTGGCCCAGCTTATGGAAGAGGGCGAGATGAAGGTCAGGCTCATGGCCATTTACTCCCGCCTCACTTCACGGCAAACCAACACCTCGGACCTGGCCCCCATTGCCCACACTGCCGTGAAGCCTCTGGGGATAAACACCATGCTCCAAGACGAGGTAGAGGAGTCGAAGGTCCGCAAGTCCCTCCAGATGATCCGCGACGCCGGTTTTACCTGGGTTCGCCAGCAGTTCCCCTGGCGCGAGATCGAGGTCCCCTCCGAGGGACGATATTGGGACACCAAGTTCAACCACAGCACCTGGGAGAAATACGACCGCATCGTTAACCTGGCCCAGGAATATGATTTGAGCCTCATCGTGCGTCTGGATTCGCCACCGGACTGGACCCGCCGGGAAAGCTCTCACTTCACGCGTCCCCCGGACGACCTCTCGGACTTCGGTGACTTCGTGTATACGGTGGTGAGCCGCTACCGGGGAAAAGTAAAGTATTACCAGATCTGGAACGAGCCCAACCTGGCCGTGGAATGGGGCCAACGGGACGTGAGCGCCTCCGAATTCACCAAACTGCTCAAGATCGCCTACACCCGAGCCAAGGAGGCCGACCCGGACTGCGTGGTCATCGCGCCCGGCCTGGCCCCTACCCTGGACCCGGGGCCGCACAACCGCATGGACACCCTCTTTTTGCAAGAGATGTACGATGCCGGGGCCAAAGACTATTTCGACGTCATGTCCACCATGGCCTACGGGCTACGGCGCGGGCCGGACGACCGGAGGCTGGACGAGAAGGACGAGATGAACGTCTCCCGGCCCATTCTCCTGCGAGAGGTCATGGTGCGCAACGGCGATGCCGCAAAACCCATCTGGCTCTCCGAGCTGGCCTGGAATGCCCTGCCCAAGGATTACCCGGAGAAGCCCTTCTGGGGCCGGGTGAGCGAGGCTCAACAGGCCAAGTACACCGTGCGGGCCCTGGAGCGCATCCAGGAGGAATGGCCCTGGGTCGGAGTGGTCAACCTCTGGTTTTTCAAGCCCGCCACCAAAAACGATAAGGACCAGCAATACTACTTCCGCATGGTGGACCCGGACTTCACGCCCCGCCCGGTCTGGGAGGCGGTCAAGCGATTCGCCACCAACCGGCCGGCGGCCATGCTGCGCGGCTATCACCAGGAGGATCACTGGACCATCAAATATAAGGGACAGTGGCAGACCATTCGGGACCAGAGGGCAAGCCTGGGTACCTACGCGCTCTCTCGCTTCGCCGGTGACAGCCTGAGCTTTAGCTTCCGGGGCACTGATCTCACCCTGGTGACCAGTCAGGGCCCTCAGGCCGGCTACCTGCAAGTCTGGGTTGACGGTAGTGGCGCCCGGGCCAACCAATTGCCTGCCGATGCTCAGGGCCTGGCCTCCCTGGAGCTTCAGGCCCCGCAGGAGAGGTGGCAGGCGAAGATCCCCATAGCCAAAGGCCTCCCCGCAGGCCTCCACACAGTGGAGGTCAGGAACATGGGCGCCGGGCTCGCCGCTGAAAGCAGCATATCCATTGACGGGTTCATCGTCGATCGCTCGGCCAACCCGGCCGGTGGCATCATCCTGGGCATCCTGGGCATATGTCTTCTGCTGGGCCTGCCGGGTTTTTTGGCCCAATTGCTGCAACGCCGGGGCCAAAGATGATTTCTTTACTGGCTAAGAAATCTCACCGGTCCACGTACATCCTGCTCTTGCTGGTGGCCCTCCTGGCCCTGGCCCTGCGCCTCTACCGGCTGGACGGCCAAAGCCTCTGGAACGATGAGGGCACCAGCGTGGCCCTGGCCCAGCGGGACCTGCCCACCATCACCCGGAGCGCCGCCGCCGACATCCACCCACCCCTGTACTACTACCTCCTACGCGCCTGGA
>DYIS01000303.1 GCA_020723545.1 Ktedonobacter racemifer | reverse complement strand
CAGTCTTTACTAGTAAAGAATGCGTTCTCAGGCATAAGAGCCTTCTCCCTTCCTACAGCCTCTGATTCACAGGACGGCGACCATGACCCGGGGGACAAGCATCAGGCGCTCTGCCTCTTCTCGCAACTGGTGGCGGAAATCGGGATGGGCGATGGCGATCAGCGCCTCCACCCGGTCCTTGACGCACAGCCCTCGCAGATGGGCCACGCCAAACTCGGTGACCACATAGTCCACATCCTGCCGGGGGACGGTGACACCGGCCCCTGGCGTAAGCTGGCCAACGATGGTGGAGATGGTCCCGCCCCTTGCCGTGGCACGCAGGGCGATGATGCCTTTGCCTCCCGGAGACATCTGGGCCCCCCGGTGGGTATCGAGCTGCCCGCCGGTGCCGCTGTATTGCAACGAGCCGATGGACTCCGAGCACACCTGGCCGGTCAAGTCCACCTGCAGGGCGGTGTTGACGCTCACCATCTTGTAGTTCTGCCGGATGACGTGGGGATCGTTGGTCACCTTGCCCTGCTGGAACTCCACCCCCAGGTTGTTGTCCACGAAGTCGTACAGCTTCTGGGTGCCCAGGGCAAAGGCGCCCACCATCTTGTCTTTCCACAGGGTTTTCTTCTTGTTGGTGATTACCCCCGCCTCGTAGAGGTCCACCATGCCGTCGGTGAACATCTCGGTGTGCACGCCCAGGTCTCGCTTCTCATGTAGGCATTGGGTGATGGCGTTAGGGATGCCGCCAATGCCGAGCTGGATCGTCGCCCCGTCGTCGATCAGGTCGGCGATGTAGCCGCCAATCGCCTCCTCCTCGGCGCTGGGCGGGACGACGGGAAGCTGCACCAGCGGGCAGGTATTCTCCACCACGTAGTCCACGTCGTTCAGGTGGATTTGGGTATCGCCCAGGGTCCAGGGAAGGTTCTCGTTGATCTCCAGCACCACCAGGTCCGCGGCCTCGAGCATCTGCTTCTCGATGACCAGCCCCAGAGACAGGCTCATCCAACCCCGCTTGTCTGGTGGGGTGGCGGTGCCCCAGAAGATGTCCAGCTTCCCGTGAGCCTCCAGCTTGACCCGGGCCGCCTGGTACAGGTTGTTGGGGATGTAAGCCTGCCGCCCCTCCTTGTGCACTCGCCGGTCCGGGGCGCCGTAGAACCAGTTTTCCACAAAGAAGTGTCCCGCCATCTCGGGCTTGATCACGAAGTCGTACTCCCGCATGGGCAGGCACACCCACACCCGGACATTCTCCAGGCGGTCCTTGTGGCGGCCCAGCTCCGCCTCCAGGCCTGGCGGCTCCGCGGCGGCCATGGCGCAGCAGATGGTCTGGTTGGAACGCACCAGCCCCACCGCCTCGGGGATGGAAAGGAGCTTGCGTTGGTAAAGCTCCTTGACATCGACCATAGTTCTCTCCTCGATGATGATTCTCACGGCATGCGGAATGCTGCGCCGGCCTGATTGTAGCCCACGCCAGAGCCGACGAACAGCACCAGGTCACCGCTTTTGACCTTGCCCTTTCTGCGGGCGTCGTCGAAGCACATGGCGAGGCAGCCCGAACCGGTGTAGCCCCAGTCCACCATGATCCAATGGGTCTTACTGAGCGGCAGCCCCAGGTCTTCCATCACCACTTTTATGGACGGCAAGCGCACCTGAGTGAAGAGCACCAGGTCAATGTCTTCGAGAGCGAACTTCCCGCGCTCCGCCATGGTGCGCACGATCTTGGGCCAGCCGACATGGTTCACCTCGGGCGGATACAGCTTGAGACGCCGCACCTGGTGCCGCCCCTCGTCAATGGCCTTGTGGGTGACCGGCTCCGCTGTCCCGCCGACGAAAATGCCCCAGTAGTCGTAATAGGAGCCGTCGGCCAGGAAGGCCGATGAGACGAAGCCCGGCTCGTCGTCGTCGGCCAGGACGGCGGCGCCGGCCCCATCGCCGTAGATGAAGGCGACGGGGTCCATGGGATCGGCGAACTTGCTCATCATGTAGACGCCGATGACCAGGACGTAGCGGTAGGCCTGGTTGGTGGCGATGTACCCAGCAGCGGCACTCAAGCCGGTCGGAAAGGAGGCACAGGCGCAGCCAATATCGAAGGAACCGGCATTCACCGCACCCAGCTTATGCTGCACCACCACCGAGGTGGCCGGAGTGATGTAGTCGGGCGTATCGGTGCCCAAGCGGATCAGGTCCACGTTTTCCGGCTTGACGCCGGCGTCATCCAGCGCCGCCTGAGCCGCCCGCACCGCGATGTCCGAGGTGGCCCAGTCCCGGGGCGCGTACCAGCGCCGCAGGATGCCGGTGCTCTCCTCCCACTTGTCCACCACCCCTGGGAACCTCTCGTCCCAGCGGGCCCGCAACTCGTCGTTGGTGACCTCTTTCCAATCTGGCAGATAGCGGCCGGTGCCGATGATAGTAGCGTAGCGAGCCATTCCGTTTCCACCCCTTTCACTCATGGGATGGGATGCTTGGCCAAAAACCCCAAAACGATGGTGTTGAACTCCTGCGGCCGTTCCAGCATCACGGCGTGCCCGGAGTTGGGGATGAGGTGGAACTCCGCCCCGGGGATGGCCTGGGCCATGAGGCGGCCGTACCGGGCCGGCTTAAGGGTATCCAGCTCGGCGGAGATCACGCAGGTGGGCGCGGCGATCCGTGGCAGCTCCGCCGTGATATTCAGACGCAGGAAACTCTCCATCAGACGGGTGGCCGCCGCCAGGTCGAAATCCACGTAGCGGCCCTCGGCCTGCTGGATGAACCTGAAATTGGCGGCAATGAAGCCTTCCGAGTACAGATCGCCATACACTGAGCGGAAGAAGGCCCGGGCGTCCCCCAGACGGGCAGCGATGAGCCAACGTTCAATGGTGGCACGCAACAGCACCTCGCTATGGCTCACTGCCGCGGCCACGGCCAGGCTGGCCACCCTCTCCGGTGAGCGTAGGGCCAAGACCAGCCCCAGCTCCCCGCCGTAGGAGACGCCGACCACATGGGCTTTGGCGATATCCAGGGCCGCCATGAGAGCCTCCAGGTCCTGGGCGTGGAGCTCTAAAGAGTATTCACCTTTTGGGTGCTCGCTCTGTCCCTGGCCCCGCATGTCGTAGAGCAACACCCGGTAGCGCTTAATAAAGGCGGGAAGCTGATAGGCCCAGCTCGCCGTGTTGGCGAAAACGCCGTTGTTGAAGATGAGAGGCTCACCCTCCACCGGCCCGTGCAGCTCATAATACAATTCTACGCCATTCGCTCTCACCTTCGGCATAACGTCCCCTTAGTTTGTATTCCAGGGTTGGTGGAATCCTATTGCTCGCCGAGCCATTTGCG
>DYIS01000302.1 GCA_020723545.1 Ktedonobacter racemifer | reverse complement strand
TCAACAACAAGATCAAAGTTATCAAGCGAATGGCTTATGGTTTCCATGACGTAGACTACTTTATCCTTAAAATCAAGCAGGGTTTTCCTTAGCTTCCACTAAATTTGGAGAAGAGCCGTTTTTTTAGTGTCTGGCGAATGGTCTCGTGAGACACACTGTCCACATAGTGCAGCTCGACCATCTTGTCGGCCAACAAACGCAGTGTCCAGCGGTCACGCCCAGCAGGTGGCGTGCTGCACGCCACCGCTATCAGATGGGCCTCCTGTTCCCCATCCAGTGTGTGGGGGCGGAATCGCTTGGGACGACGATGATTGAGGGCTGCGTCCAGACCTTCAGTAACGTACAGTCGACGCACACGCTGAACGGTGGGTTGGCTGATATCGAGTGCCTGGCTGATGGCTTCGTCGGTCCACGCGGTCCGCCCGTCGCCCTGGTCGGCCTTGAGTAAGATACGTGCATGGGTAAGCTTCCGAGCAGAAGCCTTGCCGGACGCAATCAGCTCACTCAGAGTCTCTCGTTCTGCGGGCTTCAACGCAATAATGTGTTTTTTCATGCCCCAAGTATATACTACTTGGGCGACTCAGTAAACCTTTATTGACAGAGCACTAGGTTGTTGACTAGTGGCATAATAGGGGAAGCAGTACCTGTAGGGTTTAGTTGCGAACGTATCTGCCGTAACTGGTAAATAATCTGGCTCCCCGACGAGGATTCGAACCTCGAACCTAGCGGTTAACAGCCGCCCGCTCTACCGTTGAGCTATCGGGGAACCTCACGGCTATATTATACAGAGATGGCCCGGCCCAGTCAAGGGGCCCAGTCAGCGTTCGGGCGGGTTCACGAACCCGCCCGAAGGGAACCGCATGTGGCCGGAGCGAAGCGAAGGCGGCAACCCGTCATTGTTGATGGGGCGCTGGAAAACCGATTCACGTTCGTCTTGTACTGTAGCAAGGTTTGGGTTATAATTGTCACACCTTGTTACAGGAGTCGGCACATGGCCCTCTTCGTCTACAATAGCCTCACGCGGCGCAAGGAAGAGTTTGTCCCACTGGAACCTGGCCGGGTGCTCATGTACGTGTGCGGGCCCACGGTGTACGATTACACTCACATTGGGCACGCCAAGCTCTACGTATCCATGGATGTGGTGCTGCGCTACCTGCGGTACCTGGGCTACAAGGTGCGCTACGTGCAAAACATCACCGACGTGGGGCACCTGACCGACGACGCCGATGCCGGCGAGGACAAGATCGAGAAACGGGCAGCCCAGGAGCGCGTGGAGCCCATGGAGCTGGCCGAGACCTACACCCGGGAGTACTTCTGGGCCATGGATGCCCTGAACGTGACCCGGCCCGACATCTCGCCCCGGGCCTCGGGCCACGTCATCGAGCAGATCGAGATGGTGAAGGCCCTTCTGGCCAAGGGCCACGCCTACGAGGCCAATGGCTCGGTGTACTTCGACGTAACCAGCTACCCGGCCTACGGCAAGCTCTCCGGCCGCAAGGTGGAGGAACAAGAGGCGGGGGCCCGGGTGGAGGTCTTGCCAGAGAAGCGCCACCCGGCTGACTTCGCACTCTGGAAGCGGGCCGAGCCCGGCCACATCCTGCGCTGGCCCTCGCCCTGGGGCGAGGGGTATCCGGGCTGGCACGTGGAGTGCTCGGCCATGGCCCAGAAGTACCTGGGCAAGACCTTCGACATCCACGGAGGAGGCCTGGAGAACATCTTTCCCCACAACGAATGCGAGGTGGCCCAGAGCCAGGCGGCTCACGGCGTGCCCTTTGCTCGCTACTGGCTACACGCCGGCACCCTGACCGTGGACGGCGTGAAGATGGGCAAATCTCTCGGGAATGCCCTGTTCATCAGGAACCTCTTAGACCAATACGCACCGGAAGACATACGCTTCTTCATCCTCACCAGCCATTATCGGGGCACCATTGACTTCAGTGACCCGGCCATCCGGGCGGCGGGGGAGGGCCTGGGGCGCATCCACGGCACGGTGGAGGCGGTGCGCGAGCGCCTGGCCCAGGCCCCCGAGGGCGAGGTGGACGGGGCTTTCGCCGGCAGGCTGGCGGAGCACAAGGCGCGCTTCCTGGCGGCCATGGACGACGACTTTAATGCTCCCGGGGCCATCGGCGTGCTCTTCGACCTGAGCCGGCAGGTCAATTCGCTCTTGGGCACAGGCCAGCCCAACCGGGGCATCCTGGAGGAGATAGATAAGCTATACTCCGTCCTGGCCGGGGACATCCTGGGCATCTTGCCGCTCTCCGCTGGGGCTCCCCAGGCCCAGGTGGAGGCGAAGCCGTTCATTGACCTCTTGCTCCAGGTGCGCCAGGAGCTACGGGCGGCCAGGCAGTGGGATTTGGCGGACCGGATACGCCAGGGCCTCTCGGCGCTGAACGTCGCCGTGGAGGACACGCCCCAGGGGCCGAGGTGGAAGGTCAAGGGATAGGGGTTATAGGGAGAGAGTGGAGGTCGTCTGCGGGCGGAATGCGGTGCGGGAGGCCCTGGGCCGGCCGGGCCGGGTGAAGAGGGTGTACCTGGCAGAGGGGGCCAGGCCTGAGGGTCTTGTGGCCGAGATCGCCCGTCTGGCCCGGAGCCAGGGCATCGCGGTGGAGGTCCGGAGGCGACAGGAGCTGGACCGGCTGGCCGGCCCGGTGGCCCACCAGGGGGTGGTGGCAGAGACCCGGCCCTACGAGTACGCCAGTCTGGCGGAGGTTCTGGACGGCGCGACTGCCCCGGGAAATGTGGCGCTCCTCCTGGTCCTGGACTGCCTGCAGGACCCCCAGAACCTGGGGTCGCTGCTGCGCACGGCCGAGGCAGTGGGGGCTCATGGGGTGGTCATCCCGCGGCAGCGGGCTGCCGGCGTGACCCCGGCGGTGGAGCGGGCCTCGGCGGGGGCGGTGGAGCACCTGCGCATTGCCCAGGTGGCCAATCTCACCCAGGCGCTGGAGGCCATGAAGGCGCGGGGCATCTGGACGGCGGGGCTGGAGAAGCAGGCCCAGAGCAAGCCCTACGGCCAGGTGGACTGGCGCTTGCCGGTGGCGCTGGTGGTGGGGAGCGAAGGCCGGGGCATGTCGCGCCTGGTGCGAGAGCATTGCGATTTCTTGGTGGACATCCCGATGCGCGGCCGGGTGGGTTCCCTGAACGCTGCGGTGGCCGGGTCCATCGTCTTGTACGAGATCCTGAGGCAACGGGAAGGGGAAAGAATTCTTTACCAGGCACCTTCATAGGGCGAGGTTTGATCCTCCCGCTCCGATCCTATCGGAGCGGGAGGCTCGGCCGCGAGGGCGCAGAAATATAGGGAATGATCTCAGCGAACTCCGCGCTCTTTGTGGTGAA
>DYIS01000006.1 GCA_020723545.1 Ktedonobacter racemifer | reverse complement strand
CCGACAGCCGGTATCGGCTAAACACCTCCTTCGGTAAATCCCGTCCCCGACCATAGGGTATCGGTTCCCAATACCCTGGTTCCACTCCAAGCATACGCAACTGCGAGATTAGACGTGCGTCGGCCTTTTCGTCCTGAGAACGGGTGACATCCATGTGGTATCCAACCCCTATTTCCTCTGCAGCCCAAATCGCCCAGGCGACCCGCTCGAATGGGATAAACGGAAGGTGATAGAGATCCGTGCTGATGACCAACTGGGATGTCCCCGCCTGCTTGAGATCCATCATTCGGCGGCGTGCCCGCGATAATGAGACATTTGTCTCCACCCACACCAAGTATCCCAAGTTCGCGGCGAAGTTAATAACCTCCAACAATTCCTTAAAGTTGATCAGAGCTTCTCCTCCGCTCAGCACAAGCATCGAGAAATCATATGAGCGCCCAGCTTTGACAATGGTAAGGGCGAGTTCCTTGGACATCGCCCCGCTGCGCCTGGGACCTGATTCCGTAGCACAATGGGCGCACCGAGCAGGGCAGTTAAGCGTATACCCCAGAAACAGCCGCTGTGCATACGGAGTGGAACGCCACAGCAGCGGGCCGTTACAGAAGCTTCTTGTCAAATGTAAGGAATTTTCTTGGACGGTCATGAGATCTGCACTGCGCTCAAACTTCGGAACAATTTGAGAACCTCTTCTGAGCGCCATTTCACTTGCTGTTCATGAGTCGTATGTCGTTGCAGCTTTCGAGCTACAGATCGCAAATCAATACCTCCGACCAATTCAATCATGCTCTGATCCATATGCCCGAGTCCGCCCTCTGCACAATACCAAAGGTAGCCCACCTCGTTAGGGTCAAGTCCCATAATGCGTGCCGCCGTTGCATCCGCCGCGACAAAATCGGTACTGGCGATGGCGACCTTCAATGTGGCGGCGGAACCATCAATCGGACCGTCACCGTGCATAGCTTCGTAACCGTCAATGATGCTCAAGTGCGGATGGAGCCGCCTTGCCAGTATGTACAGGTCGAGATTCATAACTGGGAAGGTTTGGTGCATCATCAACCGACTATCACCCTCATTGAAGGCGCGTATTAACCAGAAATCTATATCGCTGAAGAGCCGGGTTCTCCTCACGAATTTCGGCACTCTTTGCACTAATCCTGGCCACCAAGCATCCCATAAGTTACGCGACCATCGCTTGGCCTGACGGAATACTCTTCTGCTCTTGCGATAAATATTTACGCGGTCAATAACCAGAGATCCCATAATGACATTCTTCAATGTAGCCGTAAATACTACTGTGTCGTGAATCTTGGGAGGGGAAATTGAGATAATAAATTCAGATTCCAGCATCCGTTTGTCAACCTTTACTTGCATTGGACGCAGGGTATGGTCAAACACACCCAAGAGAACAGTTTCCCCCTTACCAATCTCCTGGAGATGGACTTGAAATTCGTCAACCAGCTTTTCGTAACCAAAATTAATAAACCCACAGAACCGATCATGGCCCGCTCCCCCTTCAATCAACCAGACCTCACTGTCGAATCTATTTCGAACATGCTCGAGAAGAACTCGGACCGCTTCAACGTGCGTCGCAGCAAGTTGGTTTGTTGTGGACACGAAGTTTGGTTTAATCACAATTCGGCGATAGTTCTTCCACGCGATTTGATCATCAATGTCCTGGAGGACCCCCTCTAGATTCGTCCGGCGGCCTCCTCCGGCTCTTAAGGCCACCCGGCTTGGCACTGGTGCTGACATCTTCGTCAACTGACCTCATGATTCTCCTTGGGGTGGCACGCTTCGCGGGACTTGGCGGACCTGTTCCCCACATACACTCTCATAGATTCTGATCATACGGCTGGCCAAATCGCACATATCGAACCCCTTCCTCACCGTAATTATGCCATTCTTCCCCAGTGACCTAGAGAGCTCAGGATTTTCGAGGAGCGTTTTTACCGCACGTGCAATCTCAACACTATTGCCGGGTGGGACAAGCCATCCATTGAATCCATGCCGGACGACTTCAGAAATGCCGCCCACAGTGGTTGCCACAATGGGCTTTCCAAAAACCATTGTCTCTAAAATAGTCCCTCCCATTTCTTCGTGGAGGGATGGCATCACTACCACTTCGGAAAGCGCGATCGCACAGGCACATTGCTCGTGAGGGATAAACCCAGTCACCGTGAACTTGTTTTGTAGCGCGTACTGGGCAATGATCTGCTCCATCAATGGTCGTTGATTGCCATCCCCGCATACGAGAAAATGGACTCCTTTATCTATCAGAAGCTTGGCTGCCTCGATAAAATAGACCCAGCCCTTTTCTGGAGCAATACGGCCCAAGAAGAGAACGACGTGTTTGTCTTTCGGGATGCCATACGCGTTGCGGAGTTCGTCTATCGCTTCTGAGCGGGCTGATGATACAAATTTATCGCAGTGGAGGCCGTCGGGAACTATGTTAATCTTTTCGGGAGCAGCAAGACCGGCCTCTATGTAGAAGCGTCTTAGGCGATCTGTAAGAGTCACGACTCGACTTGCAGCGCGGATCGCATTTTTCTCTGCAAATCTCCCAAAGGCATAGTAAAGCTTTTCGAGATGGGTCTCTGGGTAGACCGTTGCTAGCGCGCTACAATGCACAGTAATAACGAGAGGAGCTTTCAGTACGCGAGCGACAAGGGGGGCAAAAATGAACGTCCAGGGAAGTTCGCTACAATGACAATGCACGAGGTCAAATCTCTCTTCTGGTCTACTTAATCTTCTTCGAATACTCCAAAGGAGTGAGCCAACACCCCAGGATACTAACAGCCCAAGCAGTCCTTTGGATTCGGAGGTGAGCGGCGGTAGAGGCAACCGAACGCTCTGCACAACTGTGTTATTCCCATATGGGTAGCACCATTCAATCCCCGGCACACCTGTAGTAACCACAACCTGGTCAATTCCCAGTTTATCCACAGCCCTGGTGAGTTCTGCTATCTGGATCTGCATCCCACCGACAGGCTCAAACTGGATTGTCCACTGTGTGATGCGCACGTTAGGGAAATAAAAGTAAGGGGTCAGTCTAAGGATATGCATTAGATTTATTGCGCAGGGTAATTCTAATTTTGACTGTCAAAACCTATCAACGAGGAATTTCCAAACACCCTCTAAGGTTCAACCTCTTGACAAGACTTAGAACTTCTCGCTCCTCTCTACTGGCTAGACATGCGGTCTTCCATGAAGAAGTTGGAGATCGGAAGCCCGTCGGCTATTCTCTGCAACCCCCCGCCGCTGGCGTCCATCACCCAGATGCCCCAGGAGCCGCCCCGGTTAGAACGAAAGGCGATGTGGGCGTTGTCGGGCAGCCAGGTCGGCAGCATGTCGTTGCTCGTATTGTCGGTAAGCCGCCTTCTGCCGCCCCCTCCGGCGTTGATGATCCATATCTCCCACAGGCCGTTTGAGTCCTCATCGGACATGTAGGCCAGGCGGCCGCCGTCCGGCGACCAGGACGGCGAGGTATCATTGCCACTGTAGGTCAGACGCACCTTTCCGCTGCCGTCCGGGTTCATCACCCAGAGCCCACCCTGGTCGTAAATGCCCCGGTAGGCTATCCTGCCTCCATCCGGAGACCACGAGGGATATTGGCCGAAAGGTATCTCTCTTTCTATATAGCTGTTATCCGTTCTCATGACGTAGAGCCGCCAGAGCTTATCCCCGGAGCGATTGGAGGCAAAGACCACCCTGCGGACATCGGGCGCCCACGAGGGCATGGCATCCTCCACAAATACCTGGTAATTCTTGAACCGAACCACGCTGCCGTCAGGGTTGATGACCGCGATTCCCCTCATGTCGTCCCTCAAGGACTGGAAAACCACCCTCCCATCAGGCGAGATCGCCGGCCCGATACCTTGATTGGGAGCGCTGATCAGCTTGGTCAGGCCGGTCCCATTGGCATTCATGGCGAAGATCTCGTTCACCCGCCGCGCCGGGTCGTAGACCGTGAAGAAGAGGCGCCCGGCCACGGCAGGGGGGCGACTGGTGGGCGTGGGCGCCGGGGGCGAGGTGGGCACGACCACCGTAGGCTTCGGCGTAGCCGGTATCCCTGTCTCCGTAGGTGATGGCGTGGCCGTGGGCGTGATGGAAGGGGCCACCGAAGGCAGAGGCGTGAAGGTTGGCGATGCCGTGGGGGAAGCAGCGGGGGTCTCGGTGGCGGTTATCGCCAGGCTGGCGGTAGGGCTCGGAACAAGAGTGGGTCTCGTTACGGCGCCAGCCAGGGCCAGGCGTACTGGATTGTCAGGAACGGCTGCGGTGAACAGGGCCAGGCTGCAGCAAAAGACAACGAGAACGCCAGCCAACCCGGCCATAAGCACCTTGGTAGATAGGGCCTCCCTCAGCCTATCGGCCAGGGGCACCGGCTGCCCGGTCACGATGGTGCGGGTGACCGGCTCGACCCTGGTCACCGTAGAGGTTATGGTGCTCCCTCCTGCGGCCGGGGCTGGTTCACCGGGCACCCATTTGCTCCCGTCGTAATAATACCATTTGCCGGTCCGGGTGCCCAACATCCAATAGCGACCAGCGCTGTCCTGCACCACCATCTGCCTGAGTTCGCTCTCGAATTGCGCCTGGGTGATCAGCCCGGCCTTCAGTTTGCCAACCAGCTCGTAGTACCTGCGCTCGGTCTCTTGGAAAGCCATGGCTGCCTCCCCTCTTTAACTAGAAAGGTCAACGGCGAGATTATAGCACACAGCATAGCCCGGCGCAACGCTACGCCACTGAGCTTGACTGGTTGCATGGTACCCGATATAATTGCCCTCGGTATGCGCATTGTGATCGACGTCACCCCGGCCGTGCAGCAAACTGCTGGCATCGGAAAGTATGCCCGGTGTCTGGTAGAGAACCTGCTGGCCATGGACCACGAAAATGTTTACAGCTTCTTCTACAACGCCTACGGAAAAGCAGGACCCGACCCCCTCTCTGCCGGTTATCTCACGCACACCATCAGCCTGTCGGACCGGAGGTGGCGGCTATGGCTCTTGTTGGCCCACTCCTTAGGGCTAGGCATGGATGGTTACCTGGGAAGAGGGGACATCTTTCACGGCACCGACTACCAACTGCCGTTGGTAAAGGATAGCAAGGCGGTGGTCACCATCCACGACCTGTCCTTTCTTGTGTTCCCTCAGCACCATGCCCCCTTTAATCGTCTGTATCTGCGGTGGATCGTGCCGAAATCGGTTGGCCTGGCCCGGGCGGTCATCGTGGACTCGGAGAGCACGAAACGCGACCTGATGCGCTGGCTGGGAACGCCGGAGGAAAAGGTCAAAGCCATAGTCCTGGGGGTGGATGAGCGATTCAGCCCCGTCCCGGATCAGGATTCCCAGGCCAGGGTAGAGACGAAGTACAGCCTTCGCCGGCCCTACTTACTCTTCGTCGGGACCATTGAACCTCGCAAAAACCTATCGTTGCTACTTGAGGCCTATCGCTCCTTGCCTGCCAAGGTCCAGCACGACCTGGTTATCGTGGGGAAGAAGGGCTGGCTCTACCAGGGCATCTTCGACCAGGTCCGTGCCCTGGGCCTGGAACGAAAGGTGACTTTCCTGGGGCCGGTCCCCGAAGCCGACCTGCCCGCCCTGTACCGCGGGGCGGAGCTGTTCGTCTACCCTTCATTCTACGAGGGCTTTGGACTACCGCCGCTGGAGGCCATGGCCTGTGGCACCCCCGTGGTCACATCCGATACCTCCTCCCTGCCAGAAGTGGTAGGCGATGCCGGCCTGATGGTTGCGCCTACCGACGCCGCCGGCCTGGCCACAGCGATACAAAGCATCATCTCCGATGAGGGCCTGAGGACCACGTTGCGGGCTAGAGGCCTGGAGCGGGCGAAGCAGTTCACCTGGCGGAAGACCGCCCAGGCCACGTTGCAGGTCTACCAACAAGTCTTCTCTACTGGTAAAGAACACGAGGATCGGTTGTGAGGATCGGCATAGACGGGCGCTACATCAATGATCATTACCCCGGGCTGGGACGCTACACTTTCCACCTGATCCAGGCCCTGGCCAAGGCCGATCCGACCACCAACTGGACGGTCCTTTGGAACCCCGGGGCCACCAACACGCGGCACGATATTTCCCGACTACGCGAAATGGCCAGCGTGCATCTGGTGGATTGCCCTCTTCCGGCCGTTTCGATCCGGGAGCAGCTTCTCTGGCCCAGCCTGGCCCGGCGACTGGGCCTGGAGCTATTGCACTCGCCGTACTACGTGAAGCCCCACTTCCTGCCCTGCCCATCGGTGGTCACCATCGGTGATGCCATCGGGGCCCGTTATCCCCAGCACCTGCCCTCGGCAGCGGCGAGGGTAGCCTATCGTATCGCCACCTGGTTGGCGATCGCGAGCGCCAGGTGCGTGATCACCTTCTCCGCATCGTCCCAACGGGACCTGGCACTGCTCTTCAAGGTGCCTCCGGACAAGCTCGCCACCATACCGCCAGGGGTTGGCCACGACTTCACCGCTGTGCCCGATGGCGATCGCGACCGCCAGGTCAGGGCCAGGTATGGCCTTCCCCAGGCCTATGTCTTCTATCTAGGCATAAACAAGCCTCACAAGAACCTGCCAGGGCTGATGCGGGCCTGGTCGGTGGTGCGGCGGGACCGGCAAAGCATCGGCCAGGAAGACGTTAAACTGGTTGCGGCCGGGAAGGAGGACAAACGCTTCCCCAGCGCCCGGCAATTAGGTTTATCCTTGGGCCTGGGAGACAGCGTGGCCAGCCTGGGGGAGGTGCCGGAGGAGGACCTGCCAGCGCTCTACCGCCTGTCCACCGCTTTCGTTTTCCCCTCCCTTTGGGAGGGCTTTGGATTACCCGTATTGGAGGCCATGGCCTGTGGGGCTCCGGTGGCCTGCGCCAATTCCTCCTCCCTCCAGGAGGTTGCCGGAGATGCTGCCTTGCTCTTCGATCCGGCCTCTCCCGGCGAGATAGCCAAGGCACTTCTCCGCCTCCTGGGCGAGCCGGAACTCCGGGCCGAGCGCCGCCAGCGTGGGCTGGCCCGGGCCAAGGATTTCTCGTGGGAGAAAACGGCGCTGGAAACCCTGTCCGTTTACCGTAAAGCCATCGAACGCACCGCCGAGCGTGGGATAAAGCCGTGAAGGTCCTGCACCTGTACAAAGACTACTACCCCATCCTGGGAGGCATTGAAAACCACGTCCGGGCCCTGGCCGAGGGGCAGGCCAGGCGCGGCCTGGATGTCACCGTGCTCACCACCAACACCTCCGGTAAAACCATAGTGGAATGGCAAAACGGCATCCAGGTGGTGAAGGCCGGCCGCATCATCACCGTAGCCTCAACCCCTATCTCCTGGAAACTGATCGCCTGGCTTTGGCGGCTGGAGGCCGACCTGGTGCACCTGCAATTCCCGTACCCCTGGGGCGAGTTGGCGTATCTCCTGGCCGGTAGGAAACGGCCCCTGATCATAACGTATCAAAGCGATGTGGTGCGACAGGCCAGGCTCTTGCGGCTCTACCGGCCCTTGCTCTGGCAAGTCCTGAGCAGGGCCAACTGGCTGATAGCCACCAGCCAGCGATACGTGGAGACATCGCCTTATCTCAGCCGGTTCAAGGATCGGTGCCAGGTTATTCCCCTGGGCATCGACTATGACCGCTTCAGCAAACCCCGGCCGGATCAGGCGGAGGCTATACGCGGGCGCTTCGGGAAGCCGCTCCTGCTCTTCGTGGGGCGCCTGCGGTATTACAAGGGCCTGCAATATCTCATCACGGCCATGAAGGATCTAGACGCGGTGCTCCTGGTCATCGGCAGTGGCCAGATGGAGATCCCCTGGAAAACCCTGGCCCGGGAGCTGGGCGTAGAGAGAAAGGTCTTTTTTCTGGGTGACGTGCCGGACAGCGAGCTACCGAGCTATTATCAGGCAGCGGATGTCTTCGCCCTGCCTTCCACCCACCGCAGCGAAGCCTACGGCGTCTCCCTGCTGGAAGCCATGGCCTCCGGGTTGCCGGTGGTGTCCACCGAGCTTGGCACCGGGACATCGTTTGTTAACCAGCACGGCCGGACCGGCCTGGTGGTTCCCGCCGGCGACTCGCGCTCTCTGGCCCGGGCCCTTCATGAGCTTTTGGGCGACGATGCCCGGCGCCGCGCCATGGGGCAATGCGCAAGCGAACGCGTTGAAAAGGAGTTCTCCCTGGAAGCCATGGTTGATCGGGTCATAGACCTCTATCAGCGAACACTGCAAAGCTAAGGCCGATGAAGGAAGTTATGGCCGACCGAGGCAGCAGTCGAACCGATGTCCAAGTGAAAACAAGACTGGGCCTCTTCTGCGATAAAGTAATGGAGGCGGGATGGCTGCTGGCCGCCCTATTGGTCCCCTTGTACTTCGACATCTACTCCAACCGCGTTTTCGAGCCCGACAAGCTCAGCCTGCTGCGCTCCATAGCCCTGGTGATGGGCGTGGCCTGGCTCATCGCCTTCCTTGAGAAATGGGCTTGGCCTGGCTCGAACCGAGCCGCGCCGCACCCCGGTCACCTTTCTTCTGCCAACAAAGGGGGTTGGAAGGGCCTCGTCTTGCAAATGGCAGAGCGCAATGTCCTGGCCCTGCCCACGCTCCTGTTGATCGGCGCGCTTCTGGTGTCCACCGCTGCCTCGGTGCTTCCGGCCGTCAGCCTGTGGGGCTCCTACGTGCGCCTGCAGGGCACGTACACCGCTCTGGCCTACATCGTGGTGTTTTTCATTGTGGCCTCCAGCCTCCGCTCCAAGGCTCAATTGGAACGGCTGGTTTTCGTGCTGATATATACCAGCCTGCCCATCTCGCTGCACGGCGTGATCCAGCACCTGAAACTGGAGTTCATGCCCTGGCTCGGAGACGTCACCGCCCGCGTGACGTCCACCATGGGCAACGCTATCTTCATCGGGGCCTATCTGATAATGGTCATACCCATAACTTTTGCCACTTTCTCCGAAAAGATCACGGCATTCTCCAGGGAGCTGTCCTCTGAGCAGCGCGGGCAGAAGGGGACTCCGTGGAGCCTGGCGGCTACCATCATCGCCAGCCAGTCCTTCGCCCTGACCCTGATCGTGTTCCAGGCCTTGCAGCTCTACGCCTCATTTAAGCCGGAGGGTGCTCCTTTTGGAAGCCTGGATCAGGCCATCCTGGTCCTGGCGCTCCTCTTGCTCTTTACGCCCTTTGTTTTCGCCCGTCGGGCGATTCTAAGGCAAGTCGAGTGCGTCCTCCTGGGCTGGATACTTACCCTTCAGGCTGCCACCGTCCTATTCTCGCAGAGCCGCGGTCCCATGCTGGGCTTATTGGGGGGCATGGCCGTTTACCTGGTCGTGCTGGCGATACGGCGCCGGTGGCGCCGCACCCTGGCCGCGCTCCTGCTAGCCGGGCTGCTGGGCACCTCGTTCTTGGTGGTTTTCAATCTTCCGCCGGTGCGTCCTGGGTCACCGGGACAGTATCGTGGGCTCCTGGGCAAGCCACTCTTAGCGGTTTACAACCTCACCCACGGTCCCCTGGAGCCTCTGAAGAACGTCCCGTATCTCGGGCGCCTGGGCAATCTGCTGGAGACAGAGGGCGGCACAGGAAAGGTGAGGCTCCTGATCTGGGAGGGGGCCACCAAACTGATCCAGGCGGAATCCCTGCGAACGTTGGTGGGCTATGGCCCCGAGACCATGTTCCTGGTATACCCCCGTTTCTACCCACCTGACCTGGCCCACTATGAGGCCAGGAACGCCTCCCCGGACCGCTCCCACAACGAGGTCATGGACGAACTGGTGACCACCGGGCTCCTGGGGTACCTGGCCTACTGGCTGGTCTATTGCGCGGTGGCTTTTGGGGCCCTCAAGATCTTGGGCCTCACCGGTACGCTGGGCTTCTGGCGAGCTATGGCATTAGGGCTCGTAGCGGGATTGCTGGTCGCCGCTCTCCTATACACGCAGGTTCTACCGCTGGCGGCGACGCCACCCATCCCGTTGGCGTTCTTCGCCCTTCTGCTGGGCTATTGGCTCTGGCCCGGGGTTAATTTCTTTACTAGTAAAGAACCGCCCAACCCTCAGGGGCTTCTATTGGTGGGCCTCATAGCGGCCATGGTAGCCCATTTCATTGAGATCCAGTTCGGCATCGCCATCGCCGCCACCCGGACCTATTTTTGGCTCTACGCCGGGATGGTGATTGCCCTGGGAGCCATGGCCAAGAACCTGGCCAGCCGGCCCGGTGCCTCGCCGGGCGATCTCTTTACCAGCAAAGAAACCTGCTCACCTCCGTCCCCAAAGGTAAAGGGCACCGTGCGTAAGCAACCCAAAGGGATGCCAGCCAAGCCAGCAGGGCCCGCCGTGCCCCGCTGGCTTCCGGCGGTGACGTTTTCACTAGTTATCGGAGCAGTGCTCACCACCATGCTTTTCGACTTCTCCTGGCCCGGCCAGCAATTGCCGGCCCTGGTCCCCTGGCTCCTGGGAACGGCATGGCTCACCCTGTCGCTGGGTGGTACCTTCACTGGTAAAAAGACCGAAGCTTCGTTACTCGCAAAAGAAACGTTAGTCCAGGTGTTGGCCCTGGCGCTTTTCTGGGCCGTCGTTTTCGCCTGGCTACGTTTGAACAATGCCATCATGCCCGCCGGGGAGATCAACACGGCCTGGGCGGGGAGCTTTTTTTACCTCTGGGTCTTTTTCCTGTTCCTGCTTTTGGCCTGGTCTCTATATGTCCAGGAGAGCCACGTGGGCCTCCCTTTCACAAACCAGGGCCGCCTCTCTCTCCCTGTTTACTCGCTTTTGGCCGTGGCCGGACTGCTGGTCGCCGTTAACACCAACCTGCTGCCAGTGCTGGCGGACATCCAGTTCAAAAGAGGCTTTGAGCTCTACCGCACTGGGACCTGGGAGAGAGGGCCGGAGACGATCCGGGCGATGCAACAGGCCGTCCGCTTGGCTCCGTCGCAGGACTACTTTTACGTGTTCCTGGGTGGAAGCTATCTGGAAATGGCCCGCAGAGCCCCCAGCCTGCCCAATGCGTTACGCCCCCCTTATCTGGAGGCTGCCCTGGCTTTGCGCCCAGAACAGGTCGCCCAGATGGGACGAGAGGACCTGTTGCGCTGTGGGGCGGCGGTGCTGACCCAGGCCGCCAAGATCAATCCCATCTATACGGACAACATGGCCAACCTGGCGAGGCTGTACAGCTTCTGGATGGAGACTACGGCCAGCAGTGAGGATAAGCCGGAAAAATTCGCCCTGGCCGAAGGGTACTACCGCCGGGCCACCGCCTTGAGCCCCCAGGCGGCGCACCTCTACAACGAATGGGCCCAGCTCTACCGGGCGGCAGGCCGGCTCGACGATGCCCGGGCTAAACTCGAGCAATCTTTGAGGCTGGATCCATCCTTCGGCCTCACATATTTATTAATGGGAGACTGGTATTTGGCCCAGGGTCAAGCGGACAAGGCCAAGGAGAGCTTCGCCCAGGCCGTGGCCATGACCCCGGCCCTCCAGGGCGAGGTAGGGAGATACTACCTGCGCAACGGCTTCTATCAGGAGGCCATCGATGAATACCAGCGAGCGCTCGGTCGGGGCGCCAATTCCTTCGACGCGTTGAGCGCCCTGAGCTACCTCTACGACCTGACCGGCCGGCCCGCGCAGGCCCTTCCCTATGCACAGCAGGCAGCCAGGCTGGCCCCCACCGACTCCGTGACGCGCAAAAACCTCATAGCGCTTTACCAGAAGCTAAACATGCTGGACCAAGCCATTGCGGAGGCCAAGGCGGCCTTGAAGATCGCCCCCAACGATCAAGGGCTGCAGGCCCTCCTGGCTTCTTTACTGGAAAAGAAGTAACTGCCACGTGGAGATACTATGACCGTATACATCCTGATTTTCTTCTCGGCTCTCTTGATCTCGCTGGCGGGGACGCCCCTACTGCGCCGGACGGCCCTTGCCATGGGCTTCGTGGACGAGCCGGAACCAAGAAAGATCCACCAGTCGCCCATCCCGCTCCTGGGGGGTTTGGCCATCTATCTTGCCTTCATCGCCGCTTTGTTTCTGGTTCGCGATATGGCCGAACTGCCGGGCTACCTGGGACAGCTACTCGGCATCCTGGGCGGGGCCACCGCCTGCGCCCTGCTGGGCCTGTGGGACGACCGCTACGGCCTCAACCCCCTGATCAAGCTCCTGGTGGAGGCCCTGGCGACGGCCATGCTCGTCTGGTCCGGCATCCGGGTGGAGTTCCTGCACCAGCCGGTGCTGAATTTGGCGGTAACGTACCTCTGGGTGATGGGCGTCACTAACGCCCTGAACTTCATGGACAACATGGATGGGCTGGCTGGCAGCGTGGCCTCGGTGGCCGCGGCCTTTTTCTTCCTCCTGGCCACCACCAGCGGCCAGTACCTGGTGGCCAGCATGTCGGCCGCCCTATTGGGGGCCTGCCTGGGCTTTTTGCGCTACAACTTCTATCGGGCCACCATCTTCATGGGCGATGCTGGCAGCCTGTTTTTAGGATTTGTGCTGGCTGCCCTGGGGATCAAGCTGCGTTTCGAGAACGTCGACATCGTAACCTGGATGATCCCGGTGATGGTGCTGGGCCTGCCCATCTTCGACACCGTGCTGGTCACGCTTTCCCGCCTCCGGCGCCGGGTTCCGATCTACCAGGGGAGTACCGATCATCTATCTCACCGGCTGGTAGCCCTGGGCTTCACCAAGCGCGAGGCCGTTTTCGCCTTGAGCCTGGCGGCCATGACCTTCGGCCTGGGCTCCCTTTTCCTGCTAAAGGCCAGTATCCTGGAGGGCTATTTCACCGGAGCGGTGGTGGCCGCGGCCTGCCTGGCGGCGTTGGTCTGGTTGGAGAGGAGATGGAGCGGACCGCCTCCAGATCAAGAGAACAGGAGATAAACCATGACCCTGGACGGAAAGATCATGGACGGGTCGGCGACCATCGCGGTCATCGGCCTGGGATACGTGGGTCTACCCCTGGCCATTGAGCTGGCCAACCTGGGCTACCGGGTGGTCGGGATAGACGTGGACCAGGCGAAGATCGCTTCTATCCGGCGAGGCGAAAGTTACCTGCGCGACATCCCCAGCGAACGGTTGAGCCCGTTAGTCAGGGCTGGGGTCCTGTCGGCCACCACCGACTACGACGTGCTGAAGGCCACCGACGTGGCCTTCATCTGTGTGCCCACCCCTTACACCGCCGCCAAGGTCCCGGACATCTCTTATATCCGGGCCGCGGCCCAGGGCATCGCCGAGCGGCTGCGCCCCGAAATGCTGGTCATACTGCAGAGCACCACTTACCCCGGGACCACTCAAGAGTGTGTCCTGCCCATCCTGGCCGCCTCCGGGCTCAGGGCCGGCCATGATTTCCACCTGGCCTTCTCGCCGGAAAGGGTGGACCCCGGCAACCGGCTTTATACGGTCAAGAACACCCCCAAGGTGGTGGGCGGTCTGACCCCGCGCTGCGCCGAGCTGGCGGCGCTTTTACTCTCCAGGATCACCCCGGAGGTCAAAATCGTCTCCTCGCCCCGGGTCGCCGAGATGACCAAGCTCCTGGAGAACGTCTTTCGCAGCGTGAACATCGCCCTGGTCAATGAGCTGGCCCTCCTGGCAGAGAGGATGGGGATGGACATCTGGGAGGTGATCGAGGCCGCCTCCACCAAGCCCTTTGGCTTCATGCCGTTTTATCCGGGGCCCGGCGTGGGAGGGCATTGCATACCGGTGGATCCCTTCTATCTATCGTGGAAGGCGCGGGAGTATGACTTCTACACCAGGTTCATCGAGCTGGCGGCCCAGGTGAACCAGGATATGCCCTACCATGTGAGGGACCTGATAGCCCGGGCCCTCAATTCGCGGGGCAAAACCATAAGAGGTGCGAGAATACTGGTACTGGGGATTGCCTTCAAAAAGGACGTGGACGACGCCCGTAATTCGCCCGCCCAACGGGTGATAGAGCTATTGCTGGAACTGGATGCACGCGTTTCTTATCACGACTCATACGTCGAAAGGTTCAACGTGGGAGGCAATGCTTTCTACGCTGGAGGCCTGGCTCTGGAGGCCACGCCCCTGACTGCGGAGAGTCTACGGGGCCAGGACTGTGTGGTGGTGCTGGCAGCCCACTCGGCCTACGACTTCCGGTGGATCGTGGAGAATTCGAGCCTGGTGGTGGACACGGTCAACGCTACCCGGGGCCTGCCGCACCGCGAAAAGATCGTCCGGCTAGGTGCGCCCAGCGGATAAAGCCAGTGCCCCGATACATTACGCAGAATCAAAGTATCGGGGCCAGTGGGGTTAGGGTACACGCTTGGCAGTGACCACCAATCGGTCCTTGTATTCCCCTTTGAATAGATCCCAGTTGACACAGGAGATCAGCGTTACAGTCTCGTCTTTGGTGGGGCTCAGCACTTCTACCGCGCTGGGGGTCACCACCACCATCTCATTCACCGCATAGGCGTACCTGGCATCTCCGCGATAGACGATCACCTGGTCACCCGGCTGCAGGGTCTCCAGCCAGCGGAAGGGCCCATCGCCGTGGCCTTTCAGGGTCACGTGGGCGGCGAAGACCGCGTTACCGGCCTCGCCCACGTTGCCGGTGCCGGACAGATGTCCTACTTCGTCGATGATCCGGGAGACATCCCACTCACCATTTCGGACGTAGACCTCCAACACCTGGGCATCCACTTTAAGCTTAGGGATTTCCAGGCGCGTGGGCAGGAGGGCCTTCCACGTAGTAGGGGTTGGCATGGCCGAGGCGGCCGGAGCCGTGGCCGTTTCTCCAGGCGTGGCGGTGACCTCGGCGCTCGCCGCTGGCGAAGGTGCAGTGGGCTTCGGGACCGGCGCCGGGGCAGGCAAGAGAGGCGCGACTGCCAGGAAGACCCCGAAGATCAAAAACGCCAGGCCCGAGGCAACCGCCACGTTGCCCAGGTGGCGACGCCATGGTGTTGACCGCCGCATGGCATGGCTCCCAGAGATTATCGGGGCCATTCTATCACAGCCCACGCAGTTTGACAAAGAGGTTGTTTCTTTGTTGACATTCAGGCATTTTATACTATAATAGCTTTGTCGAAGCCGTTCCCAGTGTACCGTGGCACATTGGTGCGGCTCCGTCTATGCCCCGACCGGGCCGGCCCGGCGTTTCGGGCGCTGGATTCACCCGCTTCTTTACCAGTAAAGACATTGTTTTTGTTTCGGGAGGTGGGTTCTATGACGATCCTTGACCGCTTGAATAAGCAAACGCGTCCAGGACTGGAGGCCGAGCGCGCCGGCGCCATGGCCATCACCTACATCAGCGAGCTGGCCCGGCACTACCGGGACCGCCTGATCAAAGAGGCAAATCTGGAGAAGCTCACCAGCCTCCCGCCCCAGGTGCTGCGGGCCCGGGTGGAGAGCCTGGTGAACCAGATGGTCCGGGAGGAGGAGCGGGTTATCTCCCTGGCCGACCGCGCCGAGCTCATCCGGATCATCATCGATGAGACCACCGGTTACGGCCCTCTGGAACCGCTGATCAGGGACCCGGGGGTGACCGAGATCATGGTCAATGCCCCAGATCAGGTCTGGATCGAGCGAGACGGTCGCCTCCAGCTTCGAGGCGACATAAGCTTTACCGACGAGAGGCACATCAACCACATCATCGATCGCATTGTGGCCCCCCTGGGCCGGCGTATCGACGAGTCCAGCCCCATGGTGGACGCCCGCCTCCCCGCCGGCGGCCGGGTCAACGCCATCATCCCACCCCTCTCCCTCAACGGCCCGGTAATCACCATCCGCCGCTTTCGCAAGGACCCCTTCACTATGGAGCATCTGGCGAAGATGGGCACGCTCACCCAGGACATGGCCGATTTCCTCAAAGCCTGCGTCATCGCCCGCCTGAACATCCTGGTGTGCGGCGGCACCGGCTCGGGCAAGACCACCACCCTGAACGTCCTGGGCTCGTTCATCCCCAAGAACGAGCGCATCATCACCATCGAGGACGCGGCCGAGCTCCAGTTCTACCGCGTGCATCCCCACGTGCTGCGCCAGGAGGCCCGACCGCCCAACGTGGAAGGAAAGGGTGAGGTGACGATCCGCCAGTTGGTGCGCAACTCCCTGCGCATGCGCCCCACCCGCATCATTGTGGGCGAGGTCCGCGGCGCCGAGGCCCTGGACATGCTTCAGGCCATGAACACCGGCCACGAGGGTTCCATGACCACGGTGCACGCCAACTCGCCGGAGGAGGCCTTCTCCCGCCTGGAGACCATGGTCATGTGGGCGGGCACGGAGCTCCCCTCATCGGCCATCCGCGAGCAACTGGTGGGGGCCCTGGACATCGTGGTGCAGCAGAACCGCCTCACCGGAGGCCCCCGCAAGATCGTGACCATAGCCGAGGTCCAGGGCGTAAAGAAGGGGCAGATCGTCCTGAAGCCCATCTTCCTCTTCGAACAGATCGGCCTCACCGATGACGGCAAGGCCTACGGCAACTTCACCCCCACGGGCATAACGCCAAAGTGCCTGCCCAGGCTCAAGGCCTACGGCGTGGACGTGGAGAAGTTGCGCAAGCTCTTCGTCCCGGCCTATCTGGTGGCCGAGATGGGAACGGAGCTCTTGAAGGACCCGGATGTCACCGAGATCATGGTCAACGGGCCCGAAGAGGTATACATCGACCGTAAGGGCCATCTGGAGCGGCGCCCGGACATCCGTTTCCGCGACGAGACCCACCTGCGTGGCGTCATCAACACCATCGTAGCCCCCCTGGGCCGCCGCATCGATGAGTCCAGCCCCATGGTAGACGCCCGCCTCCCCGACGGCAGCCGGGTGAATGCCGTGCTGCCGCCACTGGCCCTGAACGGCCCGGTGTTGACCATCCGCCGCTTCCGAGAGATACCCTTCACCGTGGACGATATCGTCTCCTTCGACACTATGACCCGGGAGATGGCGGATTTCCTGCACGCCTGTGTGCGCTCCAAACTCAACATGCTGATCTCCGGCGGCACCGGCTCCGGCAAGACCACCACCCTGAACGTCCTGTCCTCCTTCATCCCGGAGACCGAGCGCATCGTCACCATCGAGGATGCGGCGGAGCTCCGGTTGCAGCAGCCCCACATCGTCCGCATGGAGACCCGCCCGCCCAACGAGGAGGGGGAGGGCGAGATCACCATCCGCCAACTGGTGCGCAACTCCCTGCGCATGCGCCCGGACCGCATCATCGTGGGCGAGGTCCGGGGCGCCGAGGCCCTGGACATGCTCCAGGCCATGAACACCGGCCACGAGGGCTCGCTTTCCACCATCCACGCCAACTCGCCGGAGGATGCCTTCTCCCGCCTGGAGACCATGGTCATGTGGGCCGGGGTACAGCTCCCCTCCTCCGCCATCCGGGAGCAGTTGGTGGGGGCCCTGAACATCGTCCTCCAGCAAAGCCGCCTCATCGATGGCAGCCGCCGGGTGACCAACATCTCCGAGATCCAGGGGGTCTTCGACGGCCACATCGCGGTCGAAGACATATTCGTCTATCGCCAGGAGGGGGTGTCGCCCGAGGGCCGGGTCATCGGCCACTTCGAGTACACCGGCTATGAGCCCAAGTGCCTGGAGCGCTTCAAGTCCTACGGCGTCACCCTGCCCCCGGAAACCTTCCAACTGGGCTCGAAGCCCTGAGCTGCCCGGGCCGCCCTGGGTCGGATACCACCCGCCAACCATAGCGTGACGAGAAAGTCGAGGAGGTCTTCAGGGATGGAGAGCTACAAGCGGGCCCTGTGGCTGGCAGCCGTAGTCATGCTGCCCCTCTTGTTGCTGAGCGGCATCGCCAGCGCCGACGGTGACCAGGAGGTGCGAGAGCGGGTCCACGTGGTGCTGGTGGTGGACAACTCTGAAAGCATGGCGGACAGTGATCCCAGGGACCTGCGCATCTCCGCGGCCAGGCTTTTCATAGACCTGGCGGGCGTGGGCGACGAGATCGGCATCGTCACCATGTCCGACGCCTATCACACCGAGCGGGGCCTGGAGATGTCGGTGGTGGACTCCGCCGCCTCCAAGGACATCGCCAAGAAGGCCACAGCCCAGGCCCAGAAACGCTGGATCGGCGGCACCTTCATGGGGAAAGCGCTGAAGCACGCCACCGACATGCTGGACCTGGTCCCCGGGGCAGCCCTGCCCACCCCCCGTTTGCCCGGATTGGCGCCCCAGGAAGTGGAACGCAAGCGCTTCATCGTCTTCCTCACCGACGGCAAGCAAGAGGTAGAGCCCAGGGCAGCCCTGGAGGAGGCCATCAAGGGCCTGCAGGAGAGGGCTGACGTCCGCATCTTCCCCATTGGTTTGGGCGGCGGGGCGGACATGAATACCCTGGAGGAGATCGCCAACCGGGTGGGAGGCAAGACCTTCAAGGCTAATAATGCCTCGGAGCTGATCCGCATCTACATGCAGATCTTCTCCATGCTGCGGGATGACCGCTACGCCGATTTCTTCCAGGTGCCCGCCGGGCGAGAGGTCAGCCTGGCCAGGATCGACCCCGCCCAGCGCATCTACAACGTCTCCTGGGTGGCGACGTGGCCCGAGGGCCAGCCGGTGATCAAGGTGCTCCGGTCTCCCAACCGGATGGACCTGGTGGAGCAGGAGAGGGCCAAGCTTCGGTACCGGGCCACCGACCCCCGCTATGATCTGTTCACCGTGGACTCCAAAGCCCTCCCCCTGGACGGAGGTTGGAACATCTGGGTGGAAGGGCCCATCACCGGCACCGCGGTTAACGTGGCTGCCATCGTACGTTCGGAGCTGCGCGTAAGGCTCTTCGAGCCAGAGGCCCTGGCCCCCACCGATGATTATTCGCCTCGCTACTGGCCGCAGAACAAGCGCATGCTGGTCCAGGCTGGCGCCGGGGTGCTCACCGAGGTGGGACGTTTGCTCCTCCAGGCCGGCACCACCGGCTTTCCCCTGCTGGAGGAGAAGCGCACCCTGGGGATGACGCCAGAGGTCACCATGACCTCCCCCAAGTGGGAGCCCTTGAGCCTCAAGGATGATGGCTATGGCTACGACCTGGAAAGCGACGACGGCTACTATACCAACGTGTACCAACCGACTCAGAACGCGGGACGGTACAACCTGAGCGTCGAGGTCCCGGCCCGCTACAATTCATCGGTGCACTTGACTAAGGAGTACACCATCCGGGTGGCGCCCTTGCCCACCTTGCAGATGACCTTGAGCCCCTCCGGAAAAGTGGAGCCGGACCGGCCGGTAACTGCCACTCTGAAAATACAGCCGGGGACCAGCCCGGTGGCAGCGGAATCGGTGGAGATCACCACCACCGTGCGCCGACCGGATGGGTTCCTTGACGACCTGATGCTGCAACGGCAGCCGGATGGCAAGACCTATCTGGCGACCTACGTGCCCACCATCGATGGGAAGTACACCTTTATGGCTAGGGCCCACATCCAGGCCGTGGACCAGGGTAAGAAGATCTTCTACTCCGACTTCAGCGAGGAGAAACTGGAGGTAACCAGGGGCCTGGTCGTATCCGTCACCGCCCTGGATGCCGGCGACGCGGGGAAGCTGGACCGTGTGAAGTTCCTGCGCACCTTCCGCCTGGCCTCCAATTCACCCAAACCGGAAACCATCAAGTTGGAGGTGAGGGGCCTGCCCGGGGCAGTGGTGCTTCCCAATGTCCTGAAGATGGAGCCGAACTCCTCGACCACGGTTGCCTTCACCGTGCTCAGCGATGCCCCCGATTTACCCACCGATGGCAAGGGTTCCCTGGTCTTCACTCCCCTTCGGCCCGAGGTCAAGGTGGACACCGGCGGTCGAGAGTTTGCTTTTACCTATCATCTGAATACCATCTGGGAGCGCCTCCAGGGGCTCGTCTGCTTTCTTTTCCTGGGTGCCCTTCTGGGGGTGTTTTTCTTGCTCTTCATCTTCATTCGGTCGAGAGGGGAAAGGAAATATGGCTAGCCTTGCCGATCTTTTGATCCTCTTGACCGCTGGCTTCGCCGTGCTCCTGGCCGGGTTGACCGGTTTGGCCGTGCTTATGGTGGGCCGGGAATTCTCCATCTCCTTGGGGCTACGCCGCCAGTTGGACCGGCGCGTAGGCCGTCTGGCCGCACCCAGTACAGAAGAGGGCGAGAGGCAACGTCGCCGCAGCTACCTCTCACGCCTGGGCGACTCCTTCGACCGCAGCGCCATTGGCCTGGGCCTCGCCCAGTCCCTGGACCGGGCGGACCTTCGCCAACTGAAGCCCTCGGAGTTCGTGGCCATTGTGTTCGGGATCATGGTGGCGCTGTACCTGGCTTTCTCCGCCATTCTCCGCCTGGGGTGGCCCGACGCCCTGATGGCCTTTGCCATCGCCATTTTTGGCTCCCGTGCCTATCTCAATGGCCGGCGGGATCACTACCGTCGTGCCTTCGACGCCCAACTCATCGATGTGTCCACCCTCATGGCCAACTCGCTGCGAGCCGGGCTCTCCATCCACCAGGCCATCGAGGTGGTGTCCAAGGAGATGGCCCCACCGGCGGGATACGAGTTTGGGCGGGTCCGCCAGGAGTTCCGCCTGGGCGAGGAGCTGGACAAAGCACTGAAAGACATGGTGGAGAGGATCGGCTCCAACGATTTTCGGGTCCTGATCACTGCCATCCTGGTGCAGCGTCAGGTGGGCGGCGACCTGGTCAAGGCCCTGGCGGTGATGACCAAGGCCCTGGAGGAGCGCCTCAAGCTGAGTCAAAAGATCGAGACCATGACCGCAGAGGTGCGCTATTCCAACCTGTTGTTGCCCGTCATCGCCAGCGCCGGCGGCGTGGCTTTGAATTTCATGCTGCCGGGCCTATTGCGGGTGCTTTTCACCACGCTGCCGGGATTCGTCATCCTGGTGCTCTTTATCATCTCTCAGATGGTGGCCTACACCTTCGTCAGCAACGTGGCCAACGTGGAGGTTTAAGCGAGGGGCAGGGAAATGGGAATCTTGGTGGGCTTGGTCGGGGCGATACTGGGCTTTGTGGGGGTCCTCCTGTTCTTCTCTGGCGTGCGCGGCCTCATGGTGCCGGGCCGCGCTGAACAGTTGCGGAGATACTCCACGGTCCCGGAGGGCGAGACGACCCAGGCCTCGGTCTTCGTCCGCCGGATCCTGCCTATCGCTCGGCGCCTTACCCCCAAAGCTGGGCCTCTGCGCAAGCTGGTCAAACTTTCCGATATGGATCGCTACCTGGCCGCCGCCAACTACCCCAACGGCGTCCAGCCCCTGGATATGATCGGCCTTAAGATGGAGGGGGCCCTGGGATTATTCCTGTTGGCGCTCTTGCTATTGCTTGCCTGGGCGGCGAAGGCCCCGGTCTTCGCCGTCGTGATACTGCTCTTCATAACCATCTTCGGTTGGTTTCTCCCTGACGTCTTCCTGCGGGGCGCCGCAGAGCGGCGTCAAAAGGCCATCACGTTGGCCCTCCCCGACTTTCTGGACCTGATGACGGTGTCGGTCGAGGCCGGTATGGGCTTCGACCTGGCCATCGCTCACGTCACCCAGCGGATGAAGAACCCGCTCAGCGAGGAGTTGCGCCGTTTCCTGCAGGAGCTGCAGATGGGGGTTGATCGCTCCACCGCCTACCGGCATTTGCGTCAGCGGAATTTCTCGCCTGAGTTGCAGACCTTCGTGGGCGCCCTGGAGCACGCCGAGGACCTGGGCGTGCCCATATCGGCCACCCTGCAGATGCAGTCGGAGGACATGCGCGTCAGCCGTATGCAGCGGGCGGAACAAAAGGCGGCGAAGGCCTCGCCCAACATCAGCCTGATCACCATTTTCATCACCTTGCCGTCCGCGGTGTGCCTGATGGTGGCCCTCATGGTGCTGAATGCGATCTACAATCCCACCATATTCGGCCTGCCCACGTTCATGTTCGGGCGCTGACCGCGCCACTTCCTGGCAACCACCGCTCAGAATTTGCAGAAAATTTACACATGCCCAACCATAGGAACGATTAACGCGGTATAATCGAAGTCAGGTAATTCTCGCATTGATCTCTTCTTCACCTCGTTGGATGGCTACAGTGAGAGCAAAATCGGGCAGCGTGATTTCTTTATTAATAAAGAAACTCCGGCAAGAGCGGGGTGCCATGCCGGTGGAGTACACCGGGATGGCCCTATTCGTGCTGGTGGTGGTCGCCGTGGCCACCATCGGCATCGTGGAAGGCGCGCCCACGGTGGCCGTCCTGCTCTCGCAAAAACTTCAGCAGATGATCAACATCATGCAATGGTAGCACCAGTGGGAATGGCAGCAGCAGTGACTCAGCAGCATTCTTTACTCGTAAAGAATGGGGTTTCTTCACTTGTAAACAAAGAGAGCGCGGACCAGAGCGGCGCCATGCCGGTGGAGTACACTGGCCTGGTCCTTCTAGGACTCGTGCTCCTGGCGGTGGCGGTGGTGGGCATGGCCGCCAACGCCAATTCCTTTGGCGATGCCGTGGCCGGCAAGCTGAGCCAGTTGAACAGCGGCTTCGGCTGGTAATTTATTACTGGTAAAGAAACCGAATTTACACATTGTTTACAATCTCATCTTTACTTCTTCCAGACGGGATGGTATGCTGAAGCTGTACGGATATGCGCGGCAGCCCATTCTTAGGCGAAGTTGGCAAAGGGAGGAGGTGAACAGTGATGTTGACGGACGAGAGAGGGTCCATGCCAGTGGAGTACACGGCCATGGCACTTTTGGTCCTGGTCGTGGTCTTCGTCGCCATTATCGGAATCGTATCCACCAACACCCAACTGGGCAAGGCGATCATCGGCAAGCTGGTGCAACTCATCGGATGCATTCCGTAATGGCGGGCCGAAATGGCTGGAAGGGACGATGGTGGCCAGGGCCCTGGGCTCTGGCCATTATTTTTGTTGTTATTATCCCTTAAGCACTGCCTTCGGGGGTGGTATGATCAGAAAGGCAAAGTCACACCTGTCCGATGAAAATGGTGTGCAACTGGTGGAGTACGTGGCTGTCTTCCCGTTTGTGCTCCTGGCCGCCATGATCGCCTTTCAGTTCATGGTCGGAGCCTATACCGTGGTCGTGGCGGCAGCCGCGGCCCGGGAGGGGGCACGGGCGGCGGCGGTCCACGAAAATGCCTACGTTGCTGCCGCCAACGCCAGTGTTGGCTTCCAGCGCCAGGTCTTCGTGACGGGAGCCGGCAATGGGGTCCGGTGCACCGTGAAGCTGAAGGTCCCGATGTTCCCGCTTTGGCCTGGAGAAGTCTGGGCCACGGGCAACACCACCATGCGCCTGGAGCGTTAGGGAGCTCGGCCAATCCAGGAGAGGCTTCGTCCATGACTCTCTTTACTAGTAAAGAAGGCGAGCGCGGCACCACCGCGGTGAACATGGCCGGCGTGGTGGCCCTGCTCCTGGTGGTGGCGCTGCCCGTGCTCTGGGATTTCGCCACCATCTACGTCTCCCGGGGCAACGCCCAGTCTGCGGCGGACGCTTCCTCCCTGGCCGCCGCCGAGGCCTACGTGGATGTGCTGCCCAGGATATGGCCCAAGCTCTCGTGCCCGCCGGAGGAGGAGCCCGACCCCAGCGCTGTCGGGCGCTATGTGGCCATGATGATCCCACTGATGTACGGGACGTACCCCTATGCATACGAGGAGGCGGTGCGCTACGCCCTTCTGAATCACTGGAGCTTTCCGGTGGGCTTTAATGCCTACCCGTACTCTGGCGGCGTCTGGAGAGGTGTATGGGTGCCTTACTGGCGCGTGGACGTACAGGCTAAGCGCATCGCCCCGCTGATCTTGACGCCGCTCTACCGGCGCCTGATCTTCTCCAACGGCAGGGCCTCGGCCCTGGTCTACCTGAAGAGTCTGGACAACGGCCCTTGCAGCCTTATTTTCACCTGGAAGATCAAGCTGATCCGCTAATAGGTATTCTCTAATAGAAGAAACCGTTGCGCAACTATCTTGAGAACACGCTGATCGCCCTACTGTGGTCACTTCTGGTGATCCCCAAACTGCTTTGGCTGGCCACTGCTGCCGCTCTGTGGTGGAACGGTGCCTTTGGCACCTCCCTGGTGGCGATGCCCAGCCTGATCGAAGCCATGGGCTGGCCCTCCCTGGCCGACGTGGAGATGGCCGTCTTCCAGACCATAATCGTGGTCCTCTTCGTCACCCGGCGGCCGGCCGTGGCCCTGGGCAACCGCTGGGAAGGTCTCGTCGGCCTTACCGGCACCCTGGTGCCCCTTTTGGTCCAGCGCGGGGGGCCGGGCCTGGGTTGGTGGACAGTGGCCTTCCAATCCGTGGCTCTCCTGGGGATGATCGCGGCCGTTCTCTCGCTGAACACCTCATTTGGAGTGGTTCCCGCAGACCGCGGGGTGAAAACCGGCGGGATGTATCGCCTCGTTCGCCATCCCGTTTACGCCACCGAGCTTCTTTTCATGCTGGGGTTTGTGGCGGGCAACCTCACCTGGCGCAACCTGGTGGTGGGAACGCTGTTCCTGGCAGCGGAGGTAGTGAGGGCCTGGCGAGAGGAACTGCTGCTCAAGCGCAATCCGGAGTATCTATCCTACTGTCAAAGGGTCCGCTCTCGCTTTTTGCCCTTCCTGATCTAGGAGACCGGTTCTTGACAAGCAAAGAAGTCATCTCCATGGTGGTCGGTATAGCGTCCCTGGGCGAGGCTCTTTTCTCCGCCCTCGCCCGTCACTGGGCGGCGGTGGCAACCGCCTTGCTATTTCTCTTCGCCTTCCTGCCCTTGGCCGCACCGCTCCTATCCGTGGCCGGCATCCAGCAGGCAGCCCTGCTCTACGAGTTCTTTAGCTATTTCTGCGAGCAAAGGTCCGGGAGGTCGTTCTTTCTGGCCGGTTTTCAGGTGGCAAATTGCCAGAGGTGCCTCGCCATCTACCTGGCCATGTTCTTTACCAGCCTGGCCTATTGGCGCTATCGCCCGGCGCTCTCCTGGAAGTGTCTTCTGGTTTCCATAGCTTTCAGTGTTCCGATCATGGTCGATGGCTTCACCCAGAATCTGGGGTACCGCGAGAGCACCTGGTGGCTGCGCGTGGGCACCGGCTCGCTTTATGGGGTCGGCTCGGTTTATTTCTTTTTTCCATTAATCTCACGTATCCTGGACATCCCTCACCGCTTCTTTCGCCGGTGGAAGGTCGACCTGCTGGCGCTGCCACATACCGGCCTCCGTCCCAATGCCGAGGTTGCCTCGGGGGCTTGATTTTAGTATAATCGAGGCGCTTTCCGCATTGCCAGCAATCACTCCGGGGGAGATGGCATGCCCCAGGATCTCGAGATAGTCGTCGGCCAACTGAGCGATGTGGGCAAGGACCGGGATCATAACGAGGACAGCATAGCTGTCCTGGAGCCGGTGTACGAGGAGGAGCTTGCCCGCAAAGGTCGCTATTACGCCGTGGCCGACGGCATGGGCGGGCACCTGGCGGGTGAGGTGGCAAGCCGCTTCGCCGTGGAACAGACCATGCGCGAATACTACGCCAACCCCACTGGCGATGTGGCTCAGGCCCTGACTGAGGCGGTCAAGAGGGTAAACGAACAGCTCTTCCAGAAGGCCGCGGCCGACCCTGGAAAATCAGGCATGGGGTCCACATTGGTGGCCGCGGTTTTGCGTGGAAACGAGCTGTACGTGGCTAACGTCGGCGATAGCCGGGCCTACGTGCTGCGCAACCACGCCCTTCGACAGATCACCCGGGATCACAGCCTGGTGGCGGAGCAGGTGCGTGCCGGTGTGATCAGCCAGGAGCAGGCCCAGGCGCACCCCCGGCGCAACGTCCTGTTGCGCAGCCTGGGCACGCAACTGGCAGTGGAGGTGGACGTTTTCAAAGAATCGGTGCAGTCGGGCGACGTCATCATCCTGTGCACCGATGGGCTCTGGTGCCAGATTCCGGATGAGCGGATGGCCCGTCTGGCCTCCCAGGCAGACCCTCAACGGGCGGTGCAGGAGATGGTCCGCCTGGCCAATGAAGCCGGTGGTCCCGACAACATCACCGCTCTGGCGCTGGTGGTGAAGGAGAGGACCGCCACCGCGGTCATGGCGCAAAGATTCCGCGACGTCTGGCCCTATGCCCGGTTGCTGCTCCTGCTCGCCTCTGTCTTCGTCTGCGTGGCGGCGCTGGGAATTGCGGTCTGGTTCTTTTGGGCCTATCGGGGAGATTACACTCAGCTCGTCGTGGACGTTCAGCAATTGATCTCCCCGGAGAGCTCCACGAAAGCCGGGACCCGCGTGGCCAGGCCCAGCAGCACCCGGCCCCCCGGTTCGGCGGGGACACCGGCCCCCACCGCCACCAAGCCGCGGGGAACCCCCGGCACCGCCGTGCCCGGTGCCACCGCTGTGTCACCGCTTCCTGGAGCCAGCGCCACCCCCGGCACCGCCGAATTCTTTACAGAAACCCCGACGCCTTTGGAGACCCCTGGTCCGCTGGCCACGCTGACGCCTTACGAGACTCCCACCCT
>DYIS01000005.1 GCA_020723545.1 Ktedonobacter racemifer | reverse complement strand
GCCCGCCCAGAAAGGGCGCCTGGTTGGCCTTCGCCACCATCGCCACCAGGTCTAGGCTAAGCAGTAGAAACAGACAGGAGAGGTCTTGGGCCCTTCCGCCACCTTCCAGGAGCGCCGCCAGGAGCCTATTCAGGAAGCATGCCGACAGAAGCGAGAGCGGAACCAGCAGCAGCAGCACGTCACCGGGGTCCTTCCTGCGTCCCAAAAGGAGCGCCGCCAGGGCTACCAGCATCCAGAGAGACAGGAGGGTTTCCCAGGAGCCCGCTGATTGCTTCAGCGACTCCCTCGGGTGGGCACGCCACCGGGCCAGCCATTTCGCCCCCAGCCAGCCCAGGCTCAGGAGGCCCAGGAGGGCAACCAGCGGCTCATAGATGGCCAGTAGCTCCAACTGATAGTACCATGGGAGGCTCCCGCCCAGAGGCCAGAGACCCTGGGCCCATCCCGCCAGGAGGTCCACCACCCCGGTCTGGACCCCGGGCAGATAAAACAAAAGGCTGGTGGCTATCCCAATGGCCGCCAGGGCGAACACGAGGCCAGCTCCCCTCAGTTCCGGGCGTCGGGCCAGATCATCCAGGTCGAGCCATCCACTTCGCGTTCCGCAGGCCACGTACAGGGCGAAGGCGGCCAGAAGCGTGTACGCCCCGGGGTACGATGTGACCAGGAGAGCCAGGGCCAGTGCGCCGATATAGACATAGCGTGCCCCACCGGTCTCCCGGTAACGTCGCCAGGCCAGGGCTGCCCCGAGGCCGGCAAAGACCGCGATGATGCTCCCGCTGGAGAACCGGGAGAAGTATACGAACGAGGGGGACAGAGCAAAGACAAAAGAGGCAAAGATGGCGCCGCTGCGCCCCAGGAAGTCCCGCAGGAAATACGGCATAGCCACCAGAGCCGTCCCGAAGAGGGCGGGGGCCAACCGGGCAGCGGCGTCGCCGGCGCCGAACAGGGTGAAGAAGATAACGTCGAACAGCACTACCACCGGCGAGGCCCCGGCCAGGTTCAACGGCAGCCCCTGGTGGGCCCGCCAGGCCGCCAGGGCCGCCACCGCCTCGCTCTCCTGCAACGGCCACCCTCCCAGGTCCCCCAGCCGTGCCGCCAGGGCTACCAGTACAGCCACCAGGTACAGGGCCGTTTCCACCGTAATGGTGAGCGTAAAACCGCCGGCAGTCTGGGTCTTCTCTTTCATCGCTTGTGAATCCAGATCAATCATTAGGACGTCTGAACCCTCCTGTAGCGGCGGGCCTGCCTCTAAGAACGTTAAACGTTCGAACGTTCATCGTTAAACGTTGTGAGAGCTGCTCAGTCCCGGACCCGGTATATAGTCACCTCTGGATTGCGATAGGCCACGTCCATGAACTGGGCGAACTTATCCAACGCTGCCGGGGAGTACTTCGGGTTGGCCCTCTCCAGGCGCCCCACGTACACGTATTGGACGCCGTATTTGGCCAGGATGGCCCCGGCCCGGGCGGGGTCCGGGGTGCTGTATATGGCCTCCACATCCTTCTCCCGCCAGGCGGGCTCTGGCGTGTTGCCCCGCCACTGGTATTCGTGGCCGCCCCAGCCCAACACCGTGGGCAAGCCAGTGTGAGTGGACACCCGGCCGAACTCCGTATACTCCCCGCCCACCGCCTCCAGGACCACCGGTGCGCCGTCCACATTCGCGTTGAGCCATTGCATCGCCTGGTACTCGTAGGGCTGGAACCCAGCAAGGTAGGCCGTGCCGTCCAGGGTTGCTTCCCCGGTAAACCCGTTGGCCTTGGTGACCGTAGCCCAGGCCGGGTACACCAGGGCCATGAGAGCCAAGAGCCCGGCCCCACTCAGCCAGAGGGCACGCCAGAGGCCTCTGGAATACCGGCAGACGTAGTAGATGCCCGCCGCCGCGGCCAGGCCCAACATGACCCAGGCCTGGTAGTAAAACTTGAAGATCGTGTTCATGCGGTTGTGGAACACGTCATCCAGGTAGACGAACTCCACCCCAAAGATCAGGGCCAGGGCCAGGAGCACCAGGAGCAAGGCGAAGGCCAGGGGCGCTCTGGAGGCGTCGCTCAGGCTCCAGCCCCACAGCCCCGCCGCCACGGCCAGGAGCACCAGGCTCAGGGCAGCCACGTACCACCCCACCAAAGAGAAAGCCAGGGCGGCCACCAGGACCGCGCCGGCCGCCCAGCGGTTGAGCCCGCCGAACCACGAGCCGACACTCTGTCTCCACTCGCCTGCCGCCCGAGCCAGCAAACCAAAAATGATGAAGAGGAAAAACCCAAAAAAGATAGCGAAGTGTCGGAGTTTGGTCTTCCAGAAAATGGAGAGGCGGGGTCCGCCGGCCTGGGACTGGAATCCGATGTAGTAGGGGATGAAGAGCACCAGGGCCACCAGAAGGGTGGCGCTCAGGAAAAGCACCACCTCCCGGAGCCAGACCTGGTCCAGCCGGCCGCGGTGCCAGTAGCGCTGGGCTCCGTAGGCCAGGGCGAACAGTCCGAAATAGCTAGGAAGGTCCCAGGTGTTCAGGAACCCCAGGGCCCCCAGGCACAGTGCCATCAAAAAGAAAAGCCCCTGGTTCCGGCCTAGCCAGTCCATGCCCACATCCTCCCGGGACAGGAAAACGTTTAAAGCGATGGCCACCGCCAGGAGGGTGAAGGGCAAGGCCAGGACGTGGGGATGCATGTCCCCCAACATGAAGCTGAAGAATGGGAACTCGTCGATGATCTCGATCCGGGCCCCCAGGAAGGAATCGTGGAGCACGCGGGAGGCCGCCCACCACCACCAGTCGTCCCGGGGGAGCCAGGCCCCGGTTTGGGCGTGGGCCATCAGATTGGTGACGTCGATCCACTTCCACAGGGCCTCGGAGCCCAGACCCCGGGTATGAAGCATCTCCAGGAACCCCTCCAGGTTGCCGATGACGGATACGAAGCCAGCCCCCAGGAGGCCGTAGGCCACTGGTCTCACCGTGGGCGTCCCGATGTCAGGGGAGCCCGGATCGGGCTTCCGGCGGCTCGCCTCCCACCGGGCCACCAGGTTATACACGATGCCATAAGCGCCGGAGGCGGTTAGGGCAAAGAGGGTGGCAATGGCCAGGTTGAAGGCTACCGAGGAGGGCACCCCGGAGAGCTGGGTCAGGATCGCCACCATCAGATAGCCGAAATAGTAGTAGCTGATGGGGTAGCCCGAGAGCCAGGGGTCCAGCGGGGGAAAGCGCTGGCTTCGCAGTATCCCGTTCAGGAAGGCCAGCTCCATGGGCTTCTCCGTGGCTGTGATCTCCGGGTTGTAGGCGCGCACCACCGCCCACAGGAGGAAGGCCCCAAGGAAGACCGACTCGGCGGCGAGCCAACCACGGCCTTGTTGATGCAAGAAGGCCGTGATCGCCTGGCGCCCCTGCCGCCAAAGAACTCCGGACACCAGGGTCACGACGAAGAGAAGAACGTAGAGGGTGGGAGGGGTGTTTTCGAGCACGCCGAACATGGCCAGGAGCCAAAAGATGTACGAGAAGAGGAGAATGCCCAGGGGGCGAGAGAAGGAATAGCCCCGGTCGGGCAGATTGGGGAAAAAGCGAAAGGCCACGGGCAGGGCCAGGAGCCCCAGGACCTCCACCATGACCAGCCAGGCAAGGGTATATGCCACTCTACCTCTCCAGCGCTCGTTGGAAACCACGAGACGCGTCTGGCATGATAATACAAAGCCAGTGCTTCGTCAAGCAGATTCCCGGCTCTGGTACAGTTGACTAAAGTGGACAAATACGGTACTATTCCGCTGTTCGCTCACCGGCTCAGTGGAGCTTTTCCTCATGGGAGCATGGATGAAGCAGCACTACGGCTACGTGGCCCCGATACTTGCCCTCTCCTTTGTCCTGGTCACAGGCTGCAGCCCCGTGTCAGGCTCTGGCGGCCAGCCAACTGGTCTCGTGCCGGGGCCCGGCGAGGTCAAGGGCTGGGAACCCCTGGGTAAAGCCCGGGTCTACCACCGGGACAACGTCTTCGACTACATGGACGGCCAATCGGAGCTTTACTTCACCTATGGTTTCCAAGAGGTCACGGTCCAGAGATATAAGCCCCCCAGGGGTGCCAATGCGGTGGTGGAGCTCTATCGCACGGGTAGCGATGCCGACGCTTACGGCCTGTTCACTTTTTATTCTACCGGCAGTGCTGTGAGCCTGGGCGCCGGTGGCGCTGCCCAGCCGGGGCAGGTGATCGTGTTCTGGCAAGGCCGCTATTTCGTCCGGATCTTCGCCGACAAGGGCACCACCGAAGAGGCTGCCCTCCTTTCCCTGGCCCAGGCGGTCTCGAACAAGCTCCCCAAAGGAGGCCAACGCCCGGCCCTGGTCACTAAGCTACCGGCCGAGGGCCTGAGGGCCCCCAGCATCAAATTCTTCCACCGCAAAATAGCCCTGGACAATATCCTGTTCTTGAGCGGCGAAAACACCCTGAACCTGAGCGACTCCACCAACGGCGTGGTTGCCGAGTACCAGCGAGCCGGGCAAAAACCTATTTTGCTGATAATTGAATATCCTGACCAGGCCGAGGCCAGGGAAGGTCTGGCGAGCCTGAGGAAAGAGGCCCCTGACGCCGCCCCAGCCGCCGGCCAGCGCGGCCCCTACTTGGCGGCGGCCTTCGACACGGTGGACCAAGACCTCGCCGCCAAGCTGGTGGATCAAGCCTTGATTGCGGCCAATAAATAGATGCCTCGGGCATGCGTCTGGCAAAGCCTGACGCCACCAGGGTGTCGGTATCGGCTTCAATGACTCTACGACACCGCTGGAGTGATGCCTATGTCAAGGATCCCTGTAGGAAAAGGCGACAACGGACGAACTCACGCCAACATGTCTAACCGCCTGCTTACCCGCCGGGCCTTTCTAGGTGGCGTAGCGGCCCTGGTAGCCTGGGTGCTTAACGGCTGCCGCGCTATATCGAGGCCAACCGAGCCTCCTACCGCCACGCCGTTTCCAACCCGCACGCCCACCGCCGTACCCACCGCCACGGCCACGCCATCACGGCCCGCATCGCCGCTGCCAGGCCCGACGGCCACCGGCTCCGGCCCGCGCCAGCCCGCCATCGTGAAGCGCTACCCGGAGGTCAAGAGCAAGGTGGTGATGACCTCCCACGCCGGCGTTTGGAACGGTGAGAAGCTGTCGCCGGAGGTCTTGAGAAACATGGTGGACGCCTCCATCACAGAGCTCACCGGCCTCAACGACGCTCGGGAGGCCTGGCGGGCCATTTTCGATCCCGCGGAGACCATCGCCATCAAGGTAAACACCATCGCCGGCTCTCGCTACTGGACGAACCCGCTCCTGGTGATGGCGGTAACCAAGGGGCTCGTGGATGCCGGCATCCCAGCGGGCAACATCCTGATTTTCGACCGGGACTCCGGCGAGTTGAGGGGGGCTGGCTTCACCATCAACCGTGGCGGCCCGGGAGTCCGCTGCTTTGGCACCGACGGCGGCTATTCCACCACCAAAAACATCGGTTCCACCACCGTGCGCCTGAGCGATCTGCTCCTGCGTTCCAGCACCCTGATCAATATGTCCATATTGAAGCAGCACGACATCTCCGGGTTCACCTTCGCCCTGAAGAACCATTATGGCACGGTCCGGGACCCCGGCGCCCTGCATGGCGGCTACGCCGACCCCTACATCGGCCAGCTTAACGCCCTGCCGGACATCCGGGACCGCACCCGCCTGATCATCGGCGACGCCTTGAAGATCTGTCCCCGGGACTGGGACCACGCAGTGAAGGAAAACACCATTCTCGTTAGCTTTGATCCGGTGGCCCACGACCGGGCGGCCATGGACATCCTGGCCGCTAGGGCCCAGGCCCTGGGCCTCAACCCCAATGCTATCACCGGCAAGGCCAGGCAATTGGCCACCGCCGCCAGGCTGGGCGTGGGGACCAACGACCTGGCCAACATCGAGAAAAGGGCCCTGGTCCTGTCCTGAATAGCGACGAGCACCGAGCTGCGAGCTACTGGGCAACAGATACTTCAGTATTTCGCCCACGACCCCGATTTCGTGGAGCGCTTCCACTTTGAAAGGAGTAAGATGACTGAGGGGAGATCCGACCTGAAACAAGACCCGGAGGCGGTAGGGGCAGCCAAGCCGACCCACGACGAACGCACGCTGGCCGCGCTGGCCCACGCCAGCATGGTGCTGAACCTGGTGGGTGGTGGGTTCCTGGGCATCGTGGCGGCCTTCTTCATCTGGCTGACCCAGAAGGAAAAGTCCGCCTACGTGGGCTTCCATGCACTCCAGGCCATGGCCTTTCAGATCGCCGTAATGGCCGTCACCATCCTGGGTGCTCTGATGGTAGCTTTGATCTGGATATCTGGCAGCCTGCTCACCATGGTGTTGGTGGGCTGTCTCGTCCTGCCCTTCGCCTTTGTCCTGACCATAGCCCTGCTCCTGGTGCCTTTTGGCGGCATGATCTACGGACTGGTGGGGGCGTACGAGACCTATTACGGGCGGGATTTCCGGTACTGGTTGGTGGCAGACTTTGTCAGCAGACCGGAATCAGCAGGTAGCAGATAGCAAATAGCAGATGGCGGATGGCCGATAGCATCTGCCATCCGAAAATAGCTTACGACAAAGGCACCAAGACCCTAAGTTTCTCTTTGTGCCTTCGTGCCTTGGTGGTTCCATGCCGGCCAGCTCCCGATCGGAAGCCCGGCAAAAATCCGGTATCCGCTTCAGGTCAGCAAGGCTCACCGCCACAGTGGCAACCCCTCCCGTGAAACTCGATGGCATTATACCACACCGTATTTCAGCCTTGACAGCCCAGCGGACTACGTTATAATGGGTTTGCGCGCAGTCCACTTGGTCAGCACAGCGGTCGGTTTCTTTTTCTTTACTAGTAGTAAAGGAACCTTGCCACTCTCACGCTTTGACACCGTTCCCATCAGGAGGCACCCAATGGACGAAAGCACCAAGCCTATGGCAGCGGAGCCCTCTGCGCCCGAGACCATCCCGGCCATGATGGAGAGGAATGCCCGGGAGCGGGGCAAGCTTCCGGCCATCAAGGTCAAAGATGAGAACGGCCACTATCGCGACATCACCTACGGTCAGGTCTTCGACTTGACCAGCCAATTCGCCGCCGGGCTGCTCGCACACGACGTGAAGGCCGGCGACCACGTGGCCATCATTGGCGAGAACCGTTTCGAGTGGCTGGTGTGTGACCTGGCCGTCCTCTTCCTGGGGGCCGTCACCGTGCCTCGGGGGGCAGAGATCACCTTAGAAGAGTTGGAGTATATCCTGGCCCACTCTGACTCCAGGGCGGTCATCGTGGAGGATCAGCGTCAGCTCGAAAAGGTGCTGGAGATCAAGGACCGCCTGCCACTGGTGAAGCTCCTGGTGGTTATGGACGAGAAATACCCCGGCGGCCACCGGGGAGTGCACCGCTACGACGACATACTTGACCAGGGTCGCCGGGTCCTATCCAGGGATCGGACGGCGGTGGAAAAGCACCTGCGACAGGTGAAACCCGGGGATGTGGCCGCCCTGTTCTATACCTCGGGTACCACCGGCCAGCCCAAGGGCGTCCTTCTGACCCACGGCAACATCATGTACAACGTGAACAACGTGCCCGCCCTGGTGGGAGCCGACTACCGAGATCGCTTCCTCTCCATCCTCCCGCCCTGGCATGCCTACGAATACGAGGTGGAAAAGATCCTCTTCGGCGCCGCCGCCTGCCTGGCCTACTCCCAACCGGTGGCGGCGGTGATCCTGGAGGACCTGCGAGAATTCAAGCCCACTTTCTTCGCCTGCGTTCCCCGCATCTGGGAGGCAGTCTACCGGGGCGTCATGCGCAAGGTGGAACAGGACAGTCAAGTAAACAGAGGGCTTTTCCGGTGGTTCATGCGGATCGGCCAGGCCTATAAGAAGGCCCGGGATGTGCTCAAGGACCAGGAGCCCTGGTTCCGCCGGCCTGACCCGGTGAGTCTGGCTCTGCGGCGAGCCTGGGCCTACACGGTATCTATCCTCTTGCGACTGCCGTTCTTCCTCGGGGACCGGATGATATTCTCCAAGATTCGCGCCCGGGTGGGCGGCAAGCTCCGGCACGCCGTCTCCGGCGGCGGAATGCTCCCCCGTTACCTGGACGATTTCTTCAATGCCGTGGGCATCAGCATCCTGGACGCCTACGGGCTCACCGAGGCCATGGTCCTCACCCTCCGGCGACCGCACCAGGAGACCCGCTACACCGTGGGGCCAGTGGCACCACTCACCGAGATCAAGCTGGTGGACCCCGACACGGGCAAGGAGGTCCCCCCGGGAAAGGAGGGCCTGATCTACTGCCGAGGCCCCCAGGTGATGGCGGGGTACTACAAGAACGAAGAGGAGACCCGCCGGGTGCTGTCTAAGGACGGCTGGCTTAACACCCAGGACATCGCCCGGGCCACCGTTCGCGGCGAATACCAGATCCTGGACCGCGAGGACGATATAATCAAGCTCACCAATGGCGAGAAGGTGGCCCCGTCGCCCATGGAGGACGAGTTGCGCAGGAACCCCTACATCTCCCAGGTGATGATTGTCGGCAACGCCAGGCGCTACCTGACGGCTCTCATCGTGCCCGACTTCGGCCTTCTGGAGGAGTTCGCCGCCAAATCTCAGATCGCAGTGAGAGACCGCCATCATCTCCTGGAGGACGACCGGGTCCAGACACTCTTTCGCCAGGCCATCAATGACCTCTATGAGGGCAACAAAGGCTACCGGGAATATGAGCGCATCCGGGCCTTTCACCTCTTAGACAAAGAGTTCGTGGTGGGGGAGGACATGACCCACACCCTGAAGCTCAAGCGCCGCAAGGTACACCGCAAGTACCAGGACGAGATAGAGCGGATGTACACCGCCATTAGCCGATAGCAGCCAGCAAAAGGCCGGTAGCGGAAGGCTGCAAGCGAATATTGCGGGTAGCATACCCGCCCCAGGGGGTCATAGTGCCCACCGAAAAGTGCTCAAGAGGTGCACCATGAAGGGACAGCGATTGTTGCTTCTCGCCCTGGTCGCTCTCTTACTCCTGGCTTGTTATCCCGCGCCAGGACCGTCCTTGCCCACCCTGGATGACTCCTATAGTCCGGTTTTGCAAGTCACCGTGCGCCAGGTGGAAGGCAAATGGTTCTTTTTCCAGGACGGCCAGAAGGGCAATCCGGTCCTGGACTTGAAACCATTCACTACTGGCCTACAGCTCAAACCGGGAATGGTGTTGATGAAGGCAGTGCGGGGCCGGGCCGGGGGGGATGAATACGGCAGTGTGGTGGGGACCTACGGGGACGGCTACGCCGCCGTGACCAAACAAAACGCCGGGTACTTCTTCGACGGGATCAAAGGCCCAGAGGAGGCACTGAAATACGCTGCCCTGCTGCAGAACTCGCTGGGGCTCTCCCTCTACAGCACCGCCTACACTGAGATCACCTCCGGCTGGCAATTCTGGACAACGGTCTTGCTACCGCCGTGGAGGCTGGTCCGTCGGCCGCCGGTGAGCAGTTCCACCGTGGTGACCGGCCCGAACTACTACGTGGTGAAGCGCCTCTACAGGCTCACCATTGGTCAACAAAAGGTCATGTACGCCGAATCGCGGGTCTTCTTCAACGGGAAGTTCGAGGAGGCCGGGGTCTTCCAGGTGGCTAAAGGGCCTCAAGGCCCGGTGCCGTGACCGGAGCGAGTGGGTTGGGGTCAAACCTCGAACATTTTACGTCGAGGGGCACACAGATGATCCTCGCGTTCGGCGCCTCGGACGAGGCTGAGGCCGTACCAGGCGAGCCAAAGGAAAAAGGCCCCGGCTTTCCGCCCAAACGCGTGCAGAGGCCTCGCAAAAAGTCATCAACTAAGCCCAAAGGAGCCCAGATGACCGGTGAAACCAGAATCGGGCCTTGGGACCGGCTGGAGTTCGAGGAGCATTATCGGCTCTGCTGCTTCGGCGTGATCACGCCCGGCACCTTCCAACAGAGAAAACCAGAAGCTCCGCCCGCAAATTTCAATGAACCGGGGGCCCAGGTGCTCCCGTCGCCTGCCCTTCTGATAGAACACACCATGCCGCCCGGGACCGCCGTTGGCCGCCTGGCCTGGTGGGCCTTCGCCTTCGCCGACCGTCCAACCCAGCACCCGGCGGGCCAGTTGGTCACCTTCCTCGTCTTCCTGCCTTTTGCCCTGACCAGAGACCTGGTGAGCCTGGGACGGCGGTGGTTCCAATGCCCTGTAAGATGATCTTTTAGCTTGACTTTTTTGCGTTCCTCGTGGTATTATACAAACAACGAAATCACGGGTAGCCAGGGCCAAGGTCGGGAGTATTTCCGCGCTTAGCACTGCTACAACCGAACCGACCTTGGGGTCGGTTTTTTGTTCTGGCTCCCGGAAAGGAGGTGAACCGCAAACACGCGTCACGGCTAACACGTGTACACCCCAGCACTGCGCGCCTCGTCTTCCCGGTCCCGGTGGAGGTTTCCTGTCTGGGAGTGGAGCGCCAAGGAGGTGATGCGTGAAGGCGGTCCTGTACCCAAACCAGGGCACCGGGGACAGGCAAGATTTTTGGCCGTTCACCAGGCGAGCCAATTCTGGGTTTTAGGTAGCGCTGGGGCTAGATGTTTGCATGCACTCGCTGGGACGGACAGGCCATGGGCAAATAGCAGTCAAGACACAAGTCTGGCGCCGCGCCGGTTCTCACATACTGGCGCGGCCTTTTTTTGTTTGGAAACGGGACGGGCATTCTTGCCTGCCCGGGCTGACAGAGGCTGAAAAGCCTGCGTCATACAAAGTCTCTTTATGCCCCGACCTTAACGTTATTGACTTAATTCGTGGCCGTGATAAAATACCCCCTGCAGGTAGTCGAAGGTCTATACTTCTGGCACTCATGGGAGATATGGAGCCGTGAGCAGAGAAAGGGTCAAGGAGATCATCGCCAGGGCTTTGGCCGATGAGGCCTTCAGGAAGGCCCTGTTCCGGGATCACCGGGCCACCCTGACCGGCTACGGGCTGTCACCGGTGGAGTTGGCGTCGTTCCAGGACCTGGATGACCAGATGCTCCTGGCCTGGGCCACCGGCCTGGGCCTGGACGTGCCCATCGCTGGTCCCTTGGGCCAGGCCGCTCCGCCCACTGCTGGTAAGACGGTGGAGATTCACGTGCCTGAGGTCGGCGCTCCGGGTGAGACCGCGGTGGTCGATGCTGGCAAGACCATCGAGGCGCAAGCGCCCTCTCCAGCTCAGGCCGCCCCGCCCGACCTCGAGAAAACCGTGGAGGTCGATGTCCTTCGGGAGATGCGAGCCGCTGCCCATGAGGGCGGCGCTGCCGCTGAGGCCCAGCCAGTGACGCCGCCGCCTCCCCCGGCCCAGGTCACCGCCGCCCCACCCTCCCCTCGGGTTGTATGGGAACCTTCGCCAAGCGTAGTGGAAGCGCCGGCGGCTCCGGCCGCCGGCGGCATGTTACGCCGGGGCTGTGCCCTGGCCGCCGTGGCCGGGGCTGTAGTCCTGGTTGGCGCCATTTCCGTCGGCGGGATATGGTACCAGTCTTCCCGCCACGGCACCCCTTCCGCCCAGGTGCTGGCCTCCCCGAGCGGCACCCCCACATTCACCGCCACCGCGGCACCTACGGTCACGCCCGTCCCTGCCACCCCCACCGCTACGCCAGAGCCCACTGTCACCGCCACCGCCACGCCCACCAAGGCTCCGGTATACGTCTGGAGGCCCACCGCCACGCCCTGCCAGCCGCCAAAACTTGCCTTTCCGCAGGGGGGACAGGAGTTCGCTATTAGTGAACGCATCACTTTCAGGTGGACTTATCCAAGCAAACTGGCGGAAGACATGTACTTCGACCTCCGGCTCTGGGGGCCGGAATCTCAGGGTAGCATTGCCTGGACCAAAGACACGAATTTCCAAAAGGCCATCGCCCAGGCCGGACAGTATCGATGGGCGGTGGCGGTGGTCCGCGGCACCCAAAAGCCCTCCGGAGAACGGGTCCAGCTTCAGGAGCTATGTAGCTCGGCCCTGAGCGAGGTGATCTACGTTGGGGTTCGCCCCAAACGGTAGCGAGGGCGGAAGCTAACACGAGTCCTCACCATGGAAGACCTCACTGGCAAGACCGTGGGACAATACCAGGTCCAGGGGCTCCTGGGCCGGGGTGGCATGGCCGCGGTGTACCGGGCCTACCAGCCCTCCCTGGACCGCGAGGTGGCTTTGAAGGTGCTCTCCGGCGCCCTGGCCACGCCGGAGTTCATGGAGCGCTTCCAGCAAGAAGCCAAGGCCATCGCCAAGCTCAACCACCCCAACATCCTGGCCGTCTATGACTGCGGCACCGCCCCGGTGGAGGGCTCCCCTGTCCACTACATCGCCATGCAGTACGTGGAGGGCGGCACCCTTAAGGACAAGATGGGCCTGCCCATGGACCTGGAAACGGCTGGCCGCATCGTCTCCCAGGTGGCCGAGGCCCTGGCCTGCGCCCACCGCCAGCACATCGTCCACCGGGACGTGAAGCCCTCCAATATCCTCCTGGCCGAGGGAGGGCGGGCCCTCCTGTCTGACTTCGGCATCGCCAAAGTCCTGGACGCCAGCGAGGGCCTTACCAGAGCCGGAGTCGGTCTGGGCACCCCCCAGTACATGTCGCCGGAGCAGGCCCAGGGCCTGCCGGTGGACCATCGCTCGGACATCTACTCTCTGGGCATCGTCCTGGACGAAATGCTCACCTGCCAGCCCCCCTTCCAGGGCGACACCCCCTGGCGGTCATCACCCAGCAGATCACCCAGCCCCTGCCGTCGCCCCGGGAGATCAATCCGGCCATTTCCGAGGCAGTGGAGAGGGTCATCCGTAAGGCCACGGCCAAGGCTCCCGCTAACCGCTATCAGACCATGGACGCGATGGTGAAGGACCTGCGCCGCGCTATGCCTGGCGCCGTGGCCCCTGCCCGGCCCCCTAGCGCCCTGAAGTGGCTGGCGGTGGCCACGCCGGGTCTGGCTGCCCTGGCCTGCGTGTGCCTGGCGGTGGCCCTTCTAGCTGGTTTCCTCATATTCAGGGGCCTCCCCGGGCGAACGGGCACGATCCAGGGCACGGTCATAGACAAGAATACAGCCCGGGCCGTGGCCGGCACCAAAGTCACCGTCGGCGGCAAGGAGGGGCAGTCGGATACCCAGGGGCGCTTCAAGGTCCCGGGCCTGGCGGCGGGCCAGTACGTCCTGGTGTCTACCAAGGAGGGGTATGACCCAGCCATGTCGGCCCTCCTGTCCCTGGAGGCCGGGGCTTCCCTGAACGCAGACGTGGTCCTCTATCCCCGGGGCACCACTCCCCGGCCGGTGGACCCGGCGACCACCCATAAAGTGGAGGCAGGCGGCGCCGCCACCGCCAACGACGCCAGGCGCCTGGCCCAGGTCCAGGGAGTCAGCCAGGCAGTGACTAAGGTGACGGAGTCCAAAGCCCAGGGTAACTACGTGGTGAATTACAAGCTGGACGGCCGCCTGGCCTCCACTGTGGCCGCCCTGAACCACGAGGCCTGGCTTCTCACCACCCAGGGTGGCCTGAACTACACCGTGCTTAAATCTGGCGGCAACCTGGCAGTGCCGTTGTCGCCAAAGCTGGGCCTGCCCGGTTATCTGGGCGTCGAGCAGTTCCCGGCGGCCATCGGCACCGAGCTCACCTACTACGTCACGCAGAACGCTACCGTCTCCCTCGATTTCCAGGGCCCCTGGGACTTTTCCCGGTACACCAGCGCCAATACCGGCGAGCACGCCATCCTGGCGGCTTCCGCCGCGCCCGGCGCCGAGCGGTTCCCCCAGGCCGACTCGGCGCTCAGGATGACCCAGTCGCAGTATCCAGACCTGACGATATACTTCTTCCGCAAGCAGACACCCTCCAGCCTATTCTACTACGGCTACTATAGCAAGCAGGCAGGGGTAGTGACCCATTCCCAACCAGTGCGGGAATACATCTTCCCCTTGGCCATCGGCGCTACCTGGACCGACGAATATACCTATACGCCCGTGGCCCAAGCCTTCCGCGTTGACGTGAAGCACACCCACACCGTGGTGGGCTGGGGGCCCATTTCGCTGCCCGCTGGCAGATTCGAGAGCAGCGTGATGATCCAAAATAAGATGGATGCCCGGCCGTCCATGGGCCAGGGCGGCCACACCTGGACGTACTACTGGCTGGTGCCCAGGCTGGGCTACGTGGCCGGGATCATGAGCAAATTGAACGAGCCCCAGGAGCTTTTCACCACCGGGACCAACGTCTGGGCCTTGAAGAGCTACAAAGTGGGCGCCAAATAGCGGCAAATCACAAGCCCGAGCCTCTCGGGCCTCCGCCAGGCGGAGGCCCCAACCCACCAGGCGCCGGTATCCGGCCGAGCCATTCAGGCGTGACCATTCACTCTCGTAGCGTCGGAGTCCACCTCCGTCGTTCCTACCCAATCTATGGCGTACTCGGGGAGGCAGCCATGTCTCAAGAAAACGCCGCGCCCACCACCGACATTCTGGATGATCTGATCTCCGCCGTCTATAAGGCGGCCCTGGTTAAAGGCGCCATCGAGCTGGAGGTCTTCAGCAAAGTAGCCGCCGGTCAAACCACCGCCGAAGCCATGGCCCGAACCAACGGCTGGGACTCTCGCTGCACCCGCCTCATGCTGGACGGCCTTTGCTCCCTGAAATTGCTGGCAAAGACGGGAGGCGCCTACCGCCTGACCCCGGTGTCGGAGACCTTTCTGGTCCCAGGCCACCTCGGCTACGTCGGTGATTATACCTTACACGACATGGCCTGGGAGGCCCGGGGCCGCTACGCGCAGTCGGTACAGACGGGCATCCCGGCCATGGGCGATATGGCCGCGCCGAATCAGTCCCCTCTGTGGGAGATCTTCTCCCAGGTGGGGCTGAATAGGGACTCGCTGTCCCGCTCTGTGGATAGCGCCAGAGAGCTTTGGGAGACCGTCGGCGTGAACAGGAGGACGGTTCCCGGCGCCCGGGTGCTGGACCTGGCCTGCGGCAAAGGGATCAAGACCCTGACCCTGGCCAAGCTGGACCCGGAAGCCACGGTCACGGGGATAGACTGGGAGAATGTGCTGCGCACCACCGCCCAGGTGGCCCAAATATTGGGCGTGTCCGACCGGGTGACGCTGGTGCCCGGCGACATACTCACCGCCGACTTTGGTCAATCGGAATACGACGTGGTCTTCTTGGGCAACATCACCCACTACTTCAGGCCCGAGCAGAACGTTTCCCTCTTCTCCCGGGTCCACGCCGCCCTGAGGCCTGGCGGCAGGTTGGTCATCAACGCCCCCATGGTGGACGAGGAGAGATGCACCTCGGAATACCTGTTATACTCCGCCATGTTCGTGGTGGAAAGCCCCACTGGTGACATCTACACCTTCAGCGAATATCGCCGAATGTTGGAAGCGAGCGGGTTTGAGCGCATTTACCGGTACGAACACCCCTGGGGCCTTCTCAGCGCAAGAAAGTAAAAGTCACCAAGGAGCGCAAGCATGACCGTTACCGTCAATGTGGTTGTCCCCGAGGGCCTGATCTTCGCCTCCGATACCCGGCAGACCTACCGCAATGAGCGGGGCGACATCAAGGTCAGCTCCGAGCATACGCGAAAGGTCTTCCAGCTTACGTCCAAGGTGGCAGCCGTGACCTGGGGTTGGGGATTTCTTACCAGGCGCAACATCAACAGCCTGGTGGAGGAGTTCAAGCTCGGGCTGGACACGGCGCCCTCCCTGCCGGTGGAGGAGGTCGCCCGCCAGTTGAGGCGGTTCTTCGTCACCAAGTACAATCAGGAGATCGAGAGCAAATGGAGCCAGCCGGTACCGGAGGGCAGCTATGCCACCGGGTTCCTGGTGGGAGGCTACGACCCGGGGGAGACGGTGGGTAAGGTTTACGAATGCTGGGTACCAGGTGAGAAGGAGTGGTTAATCCAGAGTACCGACCGGCCCGGGGCAAACTGGCGGGGGACGGAAGACGCTATCTCCGGCTGGTCAAAGGCTACGACCGGCGCCTGCGCCAACTCCCGGGCTTTACTCCGGAACTGGAACAGGAGCTAAATAAGGGCCCTCTGGACTACCTTACCTATTTTGGCTCCATGCCCCTGCAGGATGCCATTGATTATGCCATCTTTCTGATCCACACTACCATCGAAATACAGCGGTTTTCCGACGGAATCCTCATCGAGCCCGGCGAGTCAGCGGGCTGCGGCGGCGCCGTAGGGGTCCTGGTGGTCAGGCCTCAGGATGGCGTGCGCTGGGTCCAACAGCAGGAACTCCGAGGTGAGCGGGCCATCCACGCTGACCTGGGAGCACCGACGTGACCGGCGACCTACTACTGCACCGTGAATGAGTCCCTGGCGATGACCGCATCGTTCACCAGGTAGACCACCTGATACGCGCCCTTGAGCCTGGTGTCGCCGGAGTCAAAGTCCTCGGGGAATCTCAAATAGGTCCAGTTGTCTCCCTCCACCGCAAAGTCAACCAGGGCCTCGTTCCCGTCGGGGTCGGTGACCCGGCACGTCACCTGGTATCTCTCTTCAGGCTGGCCAAACTTGTTGCGCAGGCCCAACTCCACGGAGACATCCGTCCCCACTGGCTGCCGGGGGGCGCTCACCTGCCAGGAGAGCCTGGTGGGGTCCTTGCCCACTGGGGTCGTGACCCCAGGCTTCCCCGCCTGGATCATGAACCTGCCGCGCTGGAGCTCCCGGCCGGACACCAGCAGTCGCAGCTCATAGTTCCCGGAGGCGAGCCCCTCATCATCGGAGACGTTCACCCAAAAGTTGCCCTCGGCCCCGCCGGTCCAGTCCAGGCTCTTGCTCAGGACCTCCTTGCCGTCTCGGTAGAAGACGTAGCTCCACGGCGCGTCATCGGTCATCCCGCTGTAATCGAAAAACGCGTAGACCTGCTTGGTGCCCGCCGGGAAGGCCTCGGCAGGGTTCACCGGCTTGTCGTCGCTGGTGGCGCCGGAGGCGAAGGTTATGGGTCCGAAGGCCAGGCGGCCGGGCCGGGCGGCCAACGTGGGGGTGGGCCGGGCCGGTGGTGCCTTGGTGGGGATCGGGGCCGTGGTGGCCGTTGGTGGTGGTGTAGGTGCTGCGGTCAGGAAGATCCGGCCAGATTTGTAGGCATAAAACCCGCCGGCCACGAGGATCACGCAGCAGCACAAGAGCACCAAGGCCACGACGATGACGATAATGACGTTTCTTCGCATTCCCGCCTCCCTTTACTCCCCCGATGGCATTTATAGGATATCCTTGGGTCCAGGTCTTGGCAACGTAATATAACACCTGCCCCGCCGATTTGCAAGCCTTGGGGGTGACGATTCCGATACCCTGGTAGTGTACGGGGCCTCGCCAGGCGCATGCCCCACTCCTTATGGGTGGATCGAGGCTTCCGCACCGAAACGCAGGGACACATCCCAGGTTCTCTCACGGAAGGCAAGCCCCGACGCTGGGCGGATTGTCTTTCCCTTTCCTCTCGGTGACGAGAGGTGTATAATCCTGACAGGCCGGATACACCTGGGAGGTGCCGCATCCCATCGCTCTTCTCCCAAGCCCAGGCCACCTTCAACGATTTTCCACGGCAGTTCTGGGTCCTGGTTGGGGGCACCCTGATCAACGCCATCGGTGGTGGGCTCATCTTCCCCTTTTTGACCCTCTACGCACGCCATAGGTTGGGCATCCCGATGACCACCGTGGGCCTGCTCCTGGCCTTGAACTCGGCAGCGGGCCTGGCTCCGCAGCTCGTGGCCGGTTCTCTGGCCGACAAGTACGGCCGCAAGGTGCTCATGGCGGTGAGCCTCCTGGGCAGTAGCATCTCTCTCCTGGGCCTGGGACTGGCCCACTCCCTCCCAGCCTTCGCCGTTATGTCCCTCCTGCATAGCATCATCAGTTGGCCCCTCTACGGCCCGGCCTCCAACGCCATGGTGGCTGACCTGGTGGAGCAAGGCCGACGCACCCAGGCCTATGGCCTGATCCGGGTGGTGCACAACTTCGGCATCGTCATCGGCCCCTCGGCCGGGGGATTCATCATCGCCTATGGCTCTTACCTGTGGCTGTTCATCCTCTCCGCCGCCCTATCCCTGGTCTTCTTCGCCGTCACACTGCTGGCCCTCCGGGAGACCAAACCCCAGCTCGTGGCCGCCGTAGCCGACCCCAACCAAAGACCGCAGCCGGGCTTCGGCCTGATCCTCCGGGACAACGCCTTCCTGGCCTTTTGCATTACCACCATGCTCTTGACCGTGGTCTACGCCCAGTTGACCACCACCTTCCCGGTATATTTGAGGGACGAAAGGCACATCGCGGAGAACCTGTGGGGATTGGTTATGGCGCTGAACGCGGCCATGGTGGTGCTGTTCCAGTTCCCGTTAACCCGCCTGACTGACCGCTACCGGCGCACCGTGGTCCTGGCCACGGGCTCTTTATTCTACGCCGTGGGCTTCGGCGCCCTGGGATGGCCAACGGAGTTCGCCTACTTCGCCCTCTTCGTGGCCGTGCTCACCGTGGGCGAGATGTTGATCATCCCCACCGCCAACGCCTTCGTGGCCGACATCGCCCCAGAGGCCATGCGGGGCCGCTACATGGGCGTCTTCGGCTTGGTGTGGGCCATGGGTTACGGCCTGGGGCCGGTAACTGGAGGGCTGATCATGGATCGTCTGGGCGGCTTCTACATCTGGCCCGCCACCCTGGTGCTCTGTGCCCTTGCCGCGGTGGCCTTCCTGGCCATGGGGAGAGCGGTGGACCAACGAATGTAGTCTGAGATTTTCAGCGAAAGGAGCTGGCCATGACCGCGAACGGCAAAACCCTGGGCTGTCTCATCCTCCACGGCTTTACCTCCAGCCTGGATACGGTGAACGGCCTGGTGCCCCGCATGGAGAGAAACAATATTCCCTACCGCATGCCAGTGCTCCGGGGCCACTGCACCAGGCCCGAGGACCTCGTCGGCGTCACCTGGAAGGACTGGTACGCCGACGCCCAGGCGGCCCTCCAGGACCTGCTGAAGGAGGTGGACCTGGCCATCCCCATCGGCCTTTCCATGGGTGGCCTGGTGGCGTTGAACCTGGCTATGGACCATGGGGAGAAGCTGGCTGGCGCCGTCACCGTGGCCGCGGCCCTGCGCTTCAAGTCCCCCTTGATCGGGCTTTTACCCCACTTGTCCCGCCTGTTCAAGTGGTGGAAGAGCCCCCCGGCCTTCGCCGATGCCCAGTGCGCCAAACGCAACACCAACTATGACCGATTCCCCACCCGGTCCTTCGTCTCGCTGTACGAGTACTCCAGGCTCATTGAAAGCCAGTTGCCCCGGGTCACCGTGCCGCTCCTGATCGTCCAGTCCCATCGGGATACCGTGGTGGACCCGGCCAGCGCCCAGGTGATCTTTGACCGGGTGCCCTCCCGGGAGAAGCGCATCGCCTGGTTTGAGAAGACCGACCACGAGATGCTCATGGACCTGGAGCGGGAGGCCGTCTTCGACGCCATCGAGGGGTTTGTGCTGGAGCGACACCCCTAACGCCATTTCATGGCTTCGCCCTCCTGGGTTCTGCGGAGTTCTCAGCCTCCATTGTGAAGCATAGGGGCGTGTTGGGCAATGGCGCAAGAGGCACAATGGGCGTGGCAATTTTGTCCAGGCGAATACGCCTGAGATAGTATCGCTGGGGGAGATGGAAGGGCACAGGGCCCCGCAACGTCGGGGCTCGCCCGCGGCGTCGAAACCCCTGCTACTAACTCCTATCCGCTCGCCGCTACCTTCCCCAGGACGTGACCACCGCCCGTGACCCTAAAACGGCCACCCCGGTTTCCCGGTCCAGCCCCGGGACCCACACCCAGAGCTCTTCACCCCGGATGAAGGCCAGGGCCTTGCCCTCCGGCGACCAGGTGGGGAATGCGCCGCCCCTCACCGCCAGAGTCACGTCGCCGCCCGAGGGCCCCGTCAGGTAGATGTTGTTCCTGGACTGGAAGGCGATGCGGTCGCCCTGGGGCGACCAGGCCGGGTTGGTCTCGTCCTCGCCGGCAGTGATCTTCTCCGGACCAGCACCCTCAAAGCCCACCACCCAGATGGCCCGCCCACCTGCCCTGCCGGACTCAAAGGCAATGCGGGTGCCGCCAGGGCCCCAGGTAGGGGAGTCACAATTCTCCAGCCTCCCTGACACCAGCTTAGCCTCACCGCCGGTGGCCTTCATGGCGTAGATCTTGCCATCCCGCATAAACGCCAGGCGCGAGCTGTCGGGCGACCAGGTGGGGCTTTTGGCCCGATCGGTGAGCCGCAGAAAACCGGAGCCGTCCAGATTCATGACGAAGAGGCCTGGTGTCTGACCACTGGGTGCCGAGACAAGGGCTATTCGCTTGCCGTCGGGCGCCTCCACGGCAGCGAAGTCCACCCGTTTAGGTGAGGACAGATCCAGCCGCTCCCCGCTTGCCAGGTTTAACAGGTGAATCTGGAGCCGGCCAGACTCCTCGGTCTGATACAACACCCGGCCTCCGAGGCCCGGGGTTCCCGTCAGCGGCCGCGTGGGCACGGGCACGACTGTAACCGGGACCAGGGGCGTATCTCGAGGTATGGATGTGACCTCTAGCCTGGGCGTTTCGGTCTGTCGTGGCAAAGCCCTTGTGGCCGTGGGTCGGGCCCGGAATAGCCCCCGAACCGCGGTCGGGCCCAGGGCCAAGGCCAGTCCCAGGACCCCGACCGCCAAGAGGCCAGCCAGGGCCGCCGCTGCCCATAAGAGCGGACTGGTGCCCCGCCGTGGTAGAGCGGGCCCCGGGGCAGCCGACGGTGCTTCCCCGGCCGCCGAGGGCACAGCAGGCATGGCGGCGGTCTCGGCCGGTGCCGAACGGCCCGCCAGGGCCCGGTGATAGGCCTGGGCCATCTCCCCGGCGGAGGAAAAACGGTCCTGGGGCCTCTTGGCCAGGGCCTTAAGCACCACTTCCTCCACCCCCATGGGCAGGTCTGGCACCAGGGTCCGGGGCGAGGGGGGCGGCTCGGTCATGTGGGCCAACACCACCCGGTAAGGGGTGTCGGCCTGGAAGGGGACCCGGCCGGTGAGCATCTCGAAGAGCACTACTCCCAGAGAGTAGACGTCGGAGCGGCTGTCCACCGCCACACCCTCCGCCGCCTCCGGCGACAGGTACTCGGCGGTGCCCAGGGTCATGCCGGTCTGGGTGATCTTCTCCGCCCCCAGGGCCTTAGCTATGCCGAAGTCGGTGAGGGTCAGGTGGCCGTGGTCGTCCAGGACGATGTTGGAGGGCTTGATGTCCCGATGGACCACTCCCTGGCTGTGGGCATAGTCCAGGGCTGAGGCGATCTGGTCTATGATCTTTGCCACCCGCAGGGGGTTGAGCCTGCCCTCCTCCTGGATGACCTGCTTCAGCGTCCGGCCTCGCAGGAGCTTCATGACGATGAACGGTACGCCCCCCTCCTCCCCTACCTCGTGGATGGTGACGATGTTGGGATGCTCCAGGCTGGCGGCGATGATCGCTTCCCGCTGAAAGCGGGCCACGAAGTCATGGTCCCGGGCGAAGTTATCGGGGAGCACCTTCAGGGCCACGCTGCGGTGCAGGGACGGCTGATAGGCCTTGTACACGATGGCCATGCCGCCGTGGCCGATCTCCTCCACGATCTCGTAGCGGCCCAGTTTCTTTCCGGTCAGGTCGGGCATTTGAGCTCCGTAGCGAGAATGGTGATCGATTGAATACTTTACAGTGGCAGGCTCCAGTAGGGCAAAAGGGCCGAGAGCCGGGCCAGGGAGTCCGTGATGAGCAGGAGGCCCATCAGGATCAAGAACAGGCCGCTCACCACCGAGATGAGGTTCATGTAACTGGTGAGCTGCTTGAGGCGCGCCGTCACCGCGCCCCAGGCCAGGGCGGTGATCAAGAAAGGCAACGCCAGGCCTGCCGCGTAGAACGCCAGGAGCAGGGCCCCTTGAGCAACGGTGGTCACCTGGCTGGCCAAGAGCAGTATCCCGCCCAGGATGGGGCCCACGCAGGGCGTCCACCCGGCAGCGAAGAACACCCCTACCAGGAATGATCCAGCCAGCCTGACCCGGCCACCGGCATCGTACCCGATCCGTTTCTCGGCGTAGAGGAGCGGCATGTGCAAAAGGCCCATGGTCTGCAGGCCAAAGACGATGAGCACCACTCCGCCGATATGCCGGACCCAGGGCAGGTAGCCATAGAGGGCCCGCCCCACCAGCCCCACCGAGGCTCCCAGGGCCACGAAGACCAGGGAAAAACCCAGCACGAAGGCCAGGGCGTGAGGAAATACCGTCCTCCGGTTGGGCGTTGTCCCCGGGGCGATGGTGGCCCCGGAGAGATAGCTCAGGTACACCGGCACCAGGGGCAGGATGCACGGTGCCAGGAAAGACAGAAGCCCCGCCGCGAAGGCCAGGATCATAGTCACGTTTTCCGCTTCCAAGGACGTCTCCTACTTCAGGGACTCCTTGAGGGCATCCTCCAGCGTGGCCCTGGGCACCACGCCGGCGATCACCCTGAGGGGTTTGCCCTCCTTGTCCAACACCACAAAGGTGGGGTGGCCGAATACCCGGTAGTCCCTGGCCCGGGCCTGGCCTTCCTGGGACTGATAGTTGAGGTTCAGAAACGACACCCGGTCCCCATACCTTTGCTCCAACTCGTCCACGACGGGCCGCATCCTGGCGCAGAAGGGACAGCCCTCCGCCTCGAACGTGACCAGGGTCGGCCTGCCGGGAACAACCCCCACCGGAGTGGATGGCGTGACCTTGCCGGGCGGATTGGCGCAGCCGGCCAGGACCAACCCAACCAGGACAGCGGTAATTGCCGTGCAGAAAACCCGCCGTATCCCGCGCACCGGGCGCCTCCTGGTCTAGCAAATCCGTGACACAAAAAATACCCTAAACTGAGCAATAAGTCAAGCCACTGCTGGGGCTGAGCTTACGCCAACCGGCAATTTCTGTGGTATAATTGATAACCATTGAATCACCGCCAATTCCCTTTTCCAGGAGTCTATAGACATGGCCGAGACGCCGACACCGGCCACCACCAGGAGCTTCGACGAGCTGGTACAGATCTACCGTCGCATGGTGGCCCACTACACGGCCAAAGGGCCTTACAAGCCGAACCCAGAGCCCGAGGTGGTGGAGGGTCTGGTGCGGGCCCTGGCCCGGGCCAGGCAGAAGTGGGGCTGGAGTTATTGTCCCTGACGGGACCTCACCGGCGATCCCGTGTTGGATCGGCGCAACATCTGCCCCTGCTACTGGCACAAGGACGAGATCGCCCAGGACGGCCACTGCCGCTGCCACCTTTTCGTGGATGATAAGTACGACCCGGTCACGGCCTACGCCCCGGTGCTGGACCAGTCGCTCCAGGTAGCCCGGGCCAACGTGCGTCTGCGGGAGATCACGGTCTATACCACGTGGTGGTGCCCGCGCTCCCGGCGCACCAAAGGCTTGCTGAAAAAGTACGACGTCCCCTATCGAGAGATCGACATCGAGCGCTCGCGCAGCGGGGCCCAGCAGGTGGAGAAGTGGAACGACGGGAACCAATCCGTACCCACCCTGGACATGCGGCTGGTGGTGACCGAGCCCTCCGACGCCGCCCTGGCTGGCATCTTCAGCCCTAAGGCCCGGGTGCAGAGCCTCACCATGTACACCACCGACTGGTGCCACGACGTCCGCCGGGCTCGAGCCTTCCTGCAGGGCCGGGGCATCCCCTACCAGGACGTGGACATCGAGCGGGACCCCCGGGCGGCGGCCCAGGTGGAAGAATGGAACCAGGGCTATCAATCGGTGCCCACCCTGGACGTGTGCCTGGTGGCCACCGAGCCCACCGAGGACGAGCTGGCAAGGATACTTTGCCTGGTGTAGCCCCAGTTTCCTAGGCGTTAGCAGACGAGAGACTCATACCTCCTGTCTTGCATTCGCTACTGCCTATCTGCCCCAGTAAAGCAGGAAAAAGTGGGCGTACATCCTATGTTATAACAATGTAGGGTGTGTCCCCAGGTTTCCCGTGCGGCGTATCTCCTGCCCTCCTCCGGTGTTATGCACTAAATAGGAAGATATCCCTTAGGAGGCATGTCGTGAAGCGAGTGGTCGTAACCGGGTTGGGGACCGTTAATCCCCTGGGCAACGACGTCAAAACCACCTGGGAGGGTCTGGTGGCGGGGAGGTCAGGCATCGGCCCCATTACCCACTTCGACCCTACCCCTTACGATACCCGCATTGCCGGGGAGGTGAAAGGCTTCGACCCCACCTCCTTCCTGGACCCCAAGGAGGCTCGGCGCATGGACCGCTACGCGCAACTGGCCGTGGCCGCGACCAAGGAGGCCCTGGAGGACTCTGGGCTCCCCATCACGGAAGAGAACTCCGACGACATCGGCATCGTCCTGGGCTCTGGCATCGGGGGCGTGGAAACTCTCTTGGAGCAGGCCAGGATATTGGAGACTCGAGGGCCTGGCCGCGTGAGCCCCTTCGCCATCCCTATGGCCTTGGTGGACATGGCCTCCGGGCAGCTCGCCATCACCTTCGGGATAAAGGGCCCCAACATGGCAGTGGTCACCGCCTGTGCCACCGGCTCCACGGCCATCGGGGAGGGGGCGGAGATGATCCGCCGGGGCGAGCTGACTGCGGCTGTGGTCGGAGGTGCCGAGGCAGCGGTGCTGCCCATCGCCATCGCCGGCTTCAGTGCCATGCGCGTTCTATCACGCCGCAACGAGGAGCCACAGCGGGCCAGCCGTCCTTTCGACGCCTTGCGGGACGGTCTGGTGTTGAGCGAGGGCGCAGGCATTCTGATTCTAGAGGAATTGGAGCACGCCAAGGCCCGGGGCGCCCGCATCTACGCCGAGGTGGCCGGCTATGGCGGGAGCGACGACGCCGTGCACCTGGCGGCCCCCGCCCAGGCGGGTGAGGGATTGGCCCGGGCCATGCGCCGGGCCTTGCGACGCGCCGGCCTGAAGCCCGAGGAGGTGGACTACGTCAACCCCCACGGCACCGCCACCGTGCTCAACGACCGGGAGGAGACGGCGGCCATCAAGGCTGTCTTCGGCGATCACGCCTACAAGCTTGCCATCTCCAGCACCAAATCCATGGTGGGCCACCTGATGGGGGCTGCCGGGGCGGTGGAGGGCATCGCCACAGTCCTAACGATCTTTCACGGCATCATCCCACCCACCATCAACCTGGAAAACCCCGACCCCGAGTGTGACCTGGGCTACGTCCCGGGCATGGCCCGCAAGGCCAACGTACGTGTGGCCATCTCCAACAACGCCGGCCTGGGCGGCCACAACGCCTGTGTGGCGTTCAAGAGGTACGAGGAGTAGGTGGAAAGACACCGGGTCAAAGATACGGCCGATCCAAGTAAAGAATATGCCTTTGCCTGAATCCCGAACACCCAGTCAAGGCGACCTTCGGAAACGGAGGTTCGACACCATTAGCCGCCGGGCCTTCCTGACAGGCACAGGCTCCGCCGCGATAGTAGCGTTCCTCTCCACCTGCCGCCTCCTGCCGGACCTCTCCCAGCCACCGACGCCTCGCTGGCCGCCTACCCTGACTCCGCTGCCCACCTTCTGGCCGCCAGGCACCCTGGGGCCTGAGCCCACAGTCGCGCCATCTCCCTCTGCGCCCAGCCCAAGCCCATCACCCTCCGGCCCCACCCCCTTCCCGCCAGGGCCACCATCCAAACTGGGGCTCTTCGTGGCCTGGCATCATCCCCAGATCTTCGACCTGGTTCGCACGCGAAACGTGGCCGTCATCAAAACCCTGGAGCTGGACCCCAACTTCCTGGCAGAGATCAAGCGCCAGTCGCCGGGAACGCTCATCGTGGGACGCCTCCCGTGGGAACAGCCCGACCTGGGCGTCGGGGCTTCCGCATCCCAGGTGCGACGCCTGGTGGAGAAGCTCCTGCCCCTGGCCCTGGATCCCCGCCGCGCCGGGTTGGTGGACGCCTGGGAGGGGTTCAACGAGCCAGTGGCCGCCAGCATCGAGCAGGTCAAGAGGCTGGCCGAGCTGGAGGCCGAGCGGGTGAGACACCTGGCTGAACGAGGCCTCCGATCAGTGGTGGGAAACTTCGCCGCCGGCCAGCCACCGTTGGAGTATTGGCCGCATCTGCGGCCGGCCCTGGAGGCAGCCCTGGCCCACCGCGGCTACCTGGGCCTCCACGAGTATTCGGCGCCGGTGATGCAGTTCGGCACCGGCAAGCAGCAACTGGATCCTACGGCCGATGAGAAGGACGAGGGCTGGCTGACCCTGCGCTATCGCAAGGTTTACCGCAACTACCTGACCCCTATGGGCCTCAGGCTGCCGCTGGTCATCACCGAGTGCGGCATCGACGGAGGCATCCGGGGGAGGCCGGGGCCGCCGGGCCGGGGCTGGCGCGACTTCGTGGAATACTGGGAAAGCCAGGGCATGGGGAGCGATGGGCCAGGAACCTACGTAGGCCAGTTGGCCTGGTACGACGGTAGAGTAGGGGGCTGGTTACGATATGACAAGCGTGTACGGTAGGCTTTGCGA
>DYIS01000301.1:2369-3370 GCA_020723545.1 Ktedonobacter racemifer | reverse complement strand
CGGTTTTACCTCCGAGGTGAGTCTGCCGGAAATGGTTGAGCTTGGCGGAAGGCACAATCTGCCGGTCATGGAGGACCTGGGCAGCGGCAGTCTGGTGGATCTCTCCCGCTTCGGCCTGGAAAAGGAGCCGACCGTGGGCGAGGTGGTCAAGGCCGGGGTTGATGTGGTGAGCTTCAGCGGCGATAAGCTGCTGGGTGGACCCCAGGCCGGTCTTATCCTCGGCAAACGCGATATCATCGGCCGCATCAAGAAAAACCCCCTCAACCGGGCCCTGCGTATCGATAAATTCACCCTGGCGGGACTGGAGGCCATTCTGCGGCTGTACTGCGAGGAGGACAAGGCCCTGGCGGCCATCCCCACCCTGGCCATGATGGGCTTGCCCCTGGCCGCGATCGAACGCCGGGCGGCCAGGCTGACCCGCCGGACCGGCAAGGCTCTGGCGGATTGCTGCGGGGTGACGACGGTCTCCGCCGCCTCCCGGGTGGGCGGCGGCGCCATGCCGGAGCAGGACCTGCCCAGCAGGGCGGTGGCCCTGCGGCCCGTGGCGATGAAGGTCACGGAGCTGGAAAGGAAACTGCGGGAAAGTTCGCCGCCGGTGATCGGCCGCATTGAAAACGAGGCTTATCTGCTTGATATGCGCACTGTGGCGGACGATGAAATACCCCTGCTTGCCGCTGCGCTGTTGGCGGTTTTCGAGGTGGAGGAGAAATGAGTTTTCCTTTTGATTTGAGCAGCAAGAAGCTTGAAGAGGCGGACATTGATCTGTTCGGCCTGGAATTCGCCGAGATCGTCAGTCTTTTTCTTCCCTGCCGCAAGGTGCATTTCGCCGGGCCCCATCCGGGCGGCGAGCTTCATTCGGGCTGGAAGGCCGGGGTTGAGATGGTGCGCAACGCCCAGAAACCGGTGGTGGACGGCGGCGAGGTGGAGCACCTCTATCTGCCCCTGTGGGACGGGGATGTTCTGTTCTGTGTCGCCATCCTCGACAATCCGCCGGGCACCTA